>CAZRYZ010000007.1:0-31522 GCA_964604465.1 uncultured Dechloromonas sp.
CCGTCAGCAGAGAAGCGAGACTATAGCAACTAATCAAAGAGGCTGTCAACACTTCATCTCGGATTTTTCCACACACAAGGTGTTGGTTGCGGGGACAGGATTTGAACCTGTGACCTTCGGGTTATGAGCCCGACGAGCTGCCAGACTGCTCCACCCCGCGTCCGAGAAAGTCGAGCATTATGCCGAGCGGGTTACTCGCTGTCAAGCATTAATTTAGCGACCTACACGTGCCATATAGGGCGCGCTTTCTATTTTTCAAGCCATGCCAACATGGGCGCCCACTGTTCCAAGTCTTTTCCATGCTTCGAGCGCGGCGGATCAAAGATGGTCCGGCCGGCTGCGGCTGCGTTTACATAATTGGATGTGGGGCGGATATAGGCCAGAATCGGCAAGTCGAAGTGCTGCAGAAACTCTTCGAGCATGGCGGCTGCACGGGTGCGCGGATCAACACGCATCGCGACGATGCCAACCTTGTCCCGCTTGCCCCGCAGATCGTTTCTAAGGCTATTCAGAAAATCTTCGGTCGCCGCCATGTCGAACACCGACGGCACCACCGGAACGATCACGCGATCAACCAACCGGATGTAATCGCTCAGCTTATAGCCCTGAAGGCCCGCTGGCGCATCGATGACCGTGACATCTGCGCCTTGGGGCAACGAAGCCATCAGCTGGCCGCCGCCAAAAAAGCCATTAACGGCCGGCAATGATTCGTCTCGAAAGGACATCCAGCGCAAGGATGATTGCTGGCGATCCAGGTCACACAAGGTAACGCTGAGCCCCTGATTGGCAGCCCAGCCCGAGAGGTTGGTTGCCAGTGTTGTTTTTCCGCACCCGCCTTTGGGGTTACAGACCATAATCGCCGTCATGACTGCCTCGATTTTCTGACAGGTCGCACCATTGGCGCCCGTTTTGTTTAGACTATCCAATTATAGATTTCTTTGCCCCTTTCGAGACGAGCATCATGAGTGACCTCAGCGCTTCAACGCCCAAACCCGGCAAACAGCAGGGTATCCAATCGATTGAAATCGGCGGCACGATTCTGCAGGCTCTAATGACCTCGGGTCGGCCGACCATGCTGAAGGAGATCGCCCGCCTCAGCGGCATACCCGCTGCCAAGGCACATCGCTACCTAGTTAGCTTCCAGCGCATGGGGCTGGTTAGCCAGGATCTAGAATCCGCCCGCTATCACCTAGGCCCCTTTGCGCTGGCACTTGGCCTCTCTGCACTAGCGGCGCTGGACCCGCCCCGTCTTTCCAACCCTATCCTGGAAGAGTTGTGTGATGAAATCGGCATGGGTGTGGGGCTGGCCGTCTGGGGCACCGCAGGCGCCACCATTGTTCGTTATGTTGATACCGGCGATGCAATTTCTATCTCTCTCAAGGTGGGCCGCGTACTGGCGCTGCATGATTCCGCCACTGGTCGTTGCTTTAGCGCTTTCGGCAATACACCCGCAATTCAGCAAACTTTAGCCGCCGAATTGAAACAGGCCGCCCGCCAGGGCAAAGCCAGCGCTGCCGAGCTCAACAAGATTCAGGATCAACAAATTGCCGAAGCTCACAAATTCGGTGTTGCCTGTGCGGGTGGCAGCCATATTCCAGGCATCAATGGCTTAAGCGCACCCGTCTTTGACCACACCGGACACATGGTCGCCGCAATCACCGCCGTCGGATCTGCGGGTCAATTCAAGGCAGACCCGGCCGGGAATGAGGCGAAAGCCATCAAGGCTGCTGCGGCCAAGTTATCCAACCTGCTTGGCCACAAGCAGTGAGAAGTCGCTAGGCTTTTTGATCCGGCGTTGAGAGCAGTCGGCCTAGGAGCAAATAAGGCAACAAAATCAGCCAGTACACCCAGGCAAGTGCCAGAAAGTGCAATGGGTTGCCATTTGCATAGTCTGCCATTGCCTGCGCGAACGTATGCCCGTGCAGCATGCCGCGGACGCCCTCCTCGACCACATTGAGAAGCACAACAACCAGCAAATAGATCAGCGAACGTGGCAAAACGGCTCGCAAAAGACCTTCGCGACCGACTTTGGGCATCGGGAAAACCATTTGCCCGATGAGAATGAACTTGGCACATAGCGCTGCCTTGATCCAGGCAAAGCCCCAGGACTCCAAAGGTAAACCAGTTCGCCCTAGGGTTTCATGAATCAGAAGATTCAAGGCGCTAAACCAAATGCCAAAATAAAACGTCAGGTGAAGCACAGTAAGCGCTTCTGATTTCAAACGCATCTTCAGCGGTTCTTTTTGTTCGGCCATCACTATTTCCCAGATAGGCTGAAGAAACCTGGTGCCCCCAGTCGGAATCGAACCAACGCCTGATGATTACAAATCAACTGCACGACCTTCATGCTATGGGGGCAAACCCAGAGAGGTCGAATTATAGGCGAGATTCAGCTTCGTTGCGCATCAGGCTGTAAACGCACGCGCGATGCAATGACACCACTCAACATAATCAGCGCTACCGCTGCCCAGCCAGTTGCATCAATACGCTCACCAAAAAACATCCACCCGAACAAACTGGCGAAGATCACCGTGGTGTAGGCTAAGGCATTCGAAAAGAGGGTCTTCCCCAACCGGTAGGCCCGCGTTAACGCCAACTGGGCACCTGTTGCGAACAGTCCGGCACCGACCAGCCATGCGATGTCCGGCGTCTCAGGCCAGTGAACCCCATGCCACCCCGACCATAGCCCGGCACCCACCACTGAAAACAGTGAAAAATAAAAAACCGTTCGCCACTCGGGCTCGCCAAGTGCGCCCAGCTGACGAATGTGAAAATAGGCCAAGCCCGCAAGGCCGCCGGAGATCAGACCTAGAAACGCCCCCATCAGATGATCGTCATCGACGGACGGTCGCAGCAAGAGCACGACTCCCAGAAACCCCAGCAGAACCGCGAACCAGGCGAGTCGTGTTGGGCGAAAGCCTTTGAGTAGCATCTGCCAGACGACAAAAAATATGGGGGACGTGTAATTAAGCGTCACCGCAGTAGCCAACGGCAATTGAGTGATGGCATAGAAGTAAAGAAAGAGGGCCGAGAAGCCCGACATGGAGCGCAATGCATGGCTTTTCAGATGTCGGGTGGCTAGGGATTGCTTGCGCAAACAGGTCATCGCTGAAATAACCAGCAAGGCAACTGCGCAGCGCCAAAGAACAATTTCGCCCGAATCGTTGTTCTCAGCCGCAAACTTGACGCACACCCCCATACACCCGAACAGGAGCCCGGCAACCACCATCCATAAGGATTGCCACCCATCACGGTTCGGACGTGCTGGAGAAGACAAGGCCGGGGAGGAGTTCACGCGATGGCTGTTTCGGTCTTAGCCACCAAAGGGTGACAGCTGTGCGCCGAGCCGGCGCCGATAAAACTCGTGAAAGTGCAGCATCCCATCTTCCATGGGTGACTGATATGGGCCCACCTGATTACGGCCGGCACGCATCAGGGCGTAGCGCCCCCGATCCATTCGCTCGCCGATTTCATCATCTTCGACCGCCGTCTCCATGTAGGCCGCCTGCTCGGCCTCGATGAACTCGCGTTCGAACTCAACAATTTCTTCGGGGTAATAGAACTCCACCACATTCAATGTCTTGTTAACACCCTGAGGGTGCAGCGTAGAGACCACCAGCACATGGGGGTACCACTCGACCATGATGTTCGGGTAGTAGGTCAACCACACAGCGCCATGCTGAGGGTTCATCCCCAGATGGGCATACTGGCCAAGCACCTGTTCATGCCATTTGGCATAGGTCGATGAGCCCGGCTTGGCGAGAGACGTGATCCCGACACGTTGAATCGAGTACCAGTCGCTGAACTGCCAGGTCAGCTCATCGCAGTTGACGAAGCCACCAAGCCCCGGGTGGAAGGGTTGAACGTGGTAATCCTCCAGGTAGACCTCAATGAAGGTTTTCCAGTTGTAGTTGCACTCGTGCATGACCACCCGGTCAAGCTTGTAGCCCTTGAAATCAAAGGCTTGGGCAAGATCCATTCCCGCTAGATCCTGGCGGATATCGCGCGGCCCGCTAAAGAGCAGCCCATTCCAGTGCTGCAGCGGCAACCGCTCAAGGTTCAGACAAGGGTTGTCCGGAAAATGGGGCGCGCCAACAAGGCTGCCCAAGCGGTCATAGGTCCAGCGATGAAGCGGGCAAACAATGTGCTTGTCGATCGTTCCCGAGCCATCAAGCATGATGGCCTGGCGATGGCGGCAAACATTGGACATCAGATCGATTTGGCCGCCCTGATTGACCAGCATGGCGCCGTGGTCTTTGATCTCCAGAGTGCGATAAGCACCTTGATGCGGCACCATCAGTTCGTGGCCGACATATCCCGGACCCTGATCGAAGAAAACCTTCTTCTCCAGGGCGAACAAATCTTCGTCGAAATACCAGGAAACCGGCAACTGGGCGCGCGCCGCGACCAGCGATTCGGGCGAGTCAAAAGCTGACATCCCCTGCGCCTCCACGCACAAACAGGATTGGAAAACGGGCTATTGTACCGCGCCCCGAAATTGACCGAAAGCCCTGAATCGGTTAAGTTTCTAGGTCGTCACGAACACTCTGGCCGCCCGTAAGGCTGCCAAACCTCTGATTGCCATGCCAGCCCGAAAATCAACCTCACCCGATCCCGCGCAAAGCGTTACCGCCACGGATAGCCTTGGCTTCGAGGCAGCCATGTCCGAGCTGGAAGCGCTCATCGAGGCCGTCGAAAACAACCGGTTGCCGCTGGAGGAAACCTTGCAGAGTTATCAACGCGGTCAGCAACTCATCGCCCGCTGTACCAGCCTGCTACGGGACGCCGAGCAACGGATACAGCAATTTGATGGCAATCGCACAACCGACTTTACGCCGCCGGAGCGCGCATGAGTTTTGAATCCTGGATGCAGGATATTCGCGATCGAACCGCACAGTCGCTAGATCGTCACCTCCCCCCGGTGGACCATTTTCCACAGCGTCTGCATGAGGCCATGCGCTACGCCTGCCTGAATGGTGGCAAACGCCTAAGGCCCATTCTGGTGCATGCTGCCGGTGAGGCCTCGGGTGCCTCGGCTCTCATCCTGGATTTCTGTGCTGCCGCTGTCGAAATGATTCATGTGTATTCGCTCGTCCATGACGACATGCCCTGCATGGATGACGACACACTGCGTCGCGGACAACCCACCTGCCATGTGCAATATGACGAAGCGACAGCCCTACTCGTGGGTGACGCACTTCAGACCCAGGCCTTTATCACGCTGGCTAATATCCCCGTCGACCCTGTCACGGTGAATGGACTGATTCGTACCTTAGCGCTCGCCTCGGGCGCAGCCGGCATGGCCGGTGGCCAGGCCATCGATCTCGCGGCCGTGGGTGAGCAACTAGATGCCGCGCAGCTGGAGCAGATGCACATCATGAAAACGGGCGCACTGATTCGTGCCTCAATCCGGATGGGGGCACTGGCAGGCGAATCGCTAGAACCCGCTCAACTGGAGATGCTAGACCGCTTCGGCAAAATCCTCGGACTCCTGTTCCAGGTTGTGGATGACATTCTCGACTGCACGGCCAGCACGGATACACTGGGCAAAACGGCTGGCAAAGATGCGGCAAGCGACAAGCCGACCTATGTCAGCCTGATGGGGCTTCAAGGTGCACGCACCTTTGCTCAGGAACTCCTCGAACAGGCTCAGCTGCAAATCCAACCCCTGGGCGCCCGAAGCGGCCGCCTGCATGATATTGCGCAAGAAATTGTCCAGCGCACCCACTGATTGACCTGAGATGCCTGATCCCCTGCTTTCCTCCATCAACGACCCAGCCGATCTGCGCAAACTCTCACGCGACCAACTGATTCAGGTCGCTAAGGAGCTGCGCCAGTTTTTGCTCAAATCCGTGTCACAAACGGGTGGTCACCTATCCTCCAACCTCGGCACCGTCGAGCTTACGGTTGCGCTGCACTCGGTCTTTGATACGCCTGAGGATCGGCTCGTCTGGGACGTGGGACACCAAACCTATCCGCATAAGATTCTGACCGGGCGCCGTGAGCGAATGGGCACCCTCCGTCAATTTAATGGCATTGCCGGTTTTCCCAAACGTTCCGAGAGCCCTTACGACACTTTCGGCGTCGGCCACTCCTCAACCTCCATCTCTGCCGCTTTGGGCATGGCGCTCGCTGCCAAACAGAAAGGAGACCAGCGTCAGGTGGTTGCCATCATCGGCGATGGCGCCATGAGCGCCGGACAGGCCTTCGAGGCACTGAACAACGCCGGGGTGGCCAATGCCAACCTGCTCGTCATCCTCAACGACAATGAGATGTCGATTTCCCCGCCAGTGGGTGCGCTTTATAACTACCTGACCCGCCTCACTTCGGGGAAGCTCTACAACACCGCCAAGAAGGGCGCCGAAAAGGTACTGGGAGTCTCCCAGACCCTCCTCGACTTTGCCAAACGTGCCGAAGAGCACATGAAGGGCATGATCAACCCCGGCACCCTCTTTGAAGAGTTTGGCTTCCACTATTACGGTCCCATCGATGGCCATGATCTGGATGCCCTGATCCCGACGCTGCAGAACCTTAAGAAATTGCCTGGGCCGCGTTTTCTCCATGTCGTCACCCGCAAAGGACAGGGTTACAAGCTCGCCGAAGAAGATCCGATTCTGTACCACGGCGTCACAAAGTTCGAGACGACGGAAGGTCTGGATAACACCAAGACTCAGAAATCTTTCGCTCTCACCTATACCCAGGTCTTTGGTGACTGGCTCTGCGATACCGCCGCGGCAGACCCCCGCCTCGTGGCCATTACCCCGGCCATGCGTGAAGGATCTGGCATGGTGGCCTATGCCGAGCGTTTTCCTGACCGCTATTACGACGTGGCCATTGCCGAACAACACGCCGTAACTCTCGCTGCCGGCATGGCCTGTGAGGGCCTCAAGCCTGTGGTTGCGATCTACTCTACCTTCTTGCAGCGCGGTTACGATCAACTGGTGCACGATGTGGCGCTACAAAATCTGGACGTCACTTTTGCCGTCGACCGTGCGGGCCTTGTGGGCGCCGATGGTCCTACTCACCACGGGGCCTTTGATCTTTCCTACGCCCTGTGCATCCCGAATATGGTGATTGCCACGCCAGCCAACGAGCGCGAATGCCGCCAGCTCCTTAGCACCTGTTACGAATACCCCGGACCGGCCATTGTTCGCTATCCGCGAGGTAGCGGAACCGGCACGATCCCCAACATGGACCTAGCCCCCCTGCCACTGGGCAAGGGCACTATCGTTCGTGAAGGTTCTGGGATTGCCTTCCTGGCCTTCGGCAGTCTGCTATCCACGGCTGAAACTCTGGGCGAACCATTCAATGCCACCGTGGCCAACATGCGCTTTGCCAAGCCACTAGATATGGCGCTCCTGGCAGATGTTGCCCGAACTCATTCACTGATTGTCACTTTTGAAGAAAATGCCGTGACCGGTGGCGCCGGAAGTGACGTGGAACGCGCGCTACAATCGCTTAATCTACACCGACCCTGCTTACGTATTGGCCTGCCCGATCAGTTTATCGAACACGGCGACATGGCAAACCTCTACCAGTCAGCAGGGCTGGATATCGCCACCGTACGCAACCGGATCGAGCAATTTATTCATCAGCACCAAAATTAAAACATCATGACCCAAGAGAAAAAAACCGTGACCGGCATGCCGGATGTCCAATCATCCGCTGACAGCCGCCAAATTGCGATCAATAAAGTTGGTATTAAATCGATTCGCCACCCTATTGTGGTCGCCGACAAGGCTGAAGGCGTGCAACATACAATCGCCAACTTCAACATGTACGTCGGGTTGCCGCATAACTTCAAGGGCACCCATATGTCGCGCTTTGTCGACATCCTGAACAATCAGTCGCGCGAAATCTCCGTTGAAAACTTTCCGGTGATGCTCAAGGAGATGGTGGAACGGCTCGAAGCTGCATCCGGGCATATCGAGATGAACTTCCCATATTTCATCAACAAAGCAGCGCCGATCTCCGGCGTGCAAAGCCTGATGGATTATGACGTAACCCTGATCGGCGACATCAATGGCGACAATATCTGCGTCGCCGTCAAAGTGGTCGTGCCAGTCACCAGCCTCTGCCCGTGCTCCAAGGAAATTTCGGAACGTGGCGCGCATAACCAGCGTTCTCATGTCACCGTCACAGTGAAATCGCAGGACTACATCTGGATTGAAGAAATTGTAGCGCTTGTCGAAAAAGAAGCTTCCTGCGAGGTCTTTGGCCTGCTCAAGCGTCCGGATGAGAAGTACGTGACCGAACGCGCCTATGACAACCCAAAATTTGTCGAGGACATGGTGCGTGATGTGGCGGCTCGCCTCAATAGCGACCCCCGTATCGATGCCTATGTCGTGGAGTCAGAAAACTTTGAATCCATTCATAATCACTCGGCGTATGCGCTGATTGAGTGGGAGCGCCCATCCGCCTGATCGAAAGACGCCGCCCAACAAAAATGCCACCCGAGGGTGGCATTTTTTTGGAACAGCAAGTATGGCTTAGGCCGTTGCCTTGCGCTCCAGCTTTTCCTTGATGCGTGCCGACTTGCCCGAGCGCTCGCGCAGGTAGTACAGCTTGGCGCGACGGACATCACCGCGGCGCTTCAGTTCGATCGATGCGACCAGCGGCGAGTAAGTCTGGAACGTACGCTCCACGCCTTCACCCGACGAAATCTTGCGCACGATAAAATTGGAATTCAGACCGCGGTTACGCTTGGCAATCACCACACCTTCGTAAGCCTGCAGACGTTCGCGCGTACCTTCCTTCACCTTCACCTGAACGATCACGGTGTCACCCGGAGAAAATTCGGGAATGGTTTTACCTTCGCTGACGCGGGCGATTTCTTCCTGTTCGAGTTGTTGAATCAGATTCATGTCGTTGATCTCCTTATTGTGACGACTGCAGAGCTACTCGCCCGATGGCTCGAGTTTTTTGAGTAGTTGCATTTCTTCCTTGCTGAAAGCTCGACCTTCCAGCAGATCAGGCCGGCGCTCACGGGTCCGTTTAAGGGACTCGGCCAAACGCCAAACGCGTATTCTCTCATGATTTCCCGATAAAAGCACTTCCGGGACCGCCATGCCCTCATATTGTTCAGGCCGGGTGTAATGCGGGCAGTCCAGCAAACCTGAAGCAAACGAATCCTCTTCGGCTGACTGGGCGTCATTTAGAACTCCCGGCAACGTGCGCAGAATAGCGTCGATCAGCATCATGGCGGGTAACTCGCCGCCCGACACCACAAAATCGCCGATAGAAATCTCCATATCCACCTGGCGCTCGATAACGCGCTCATCGACCCCCTCATAACGGCCACAGAGCAGCACCAGTGACGGTTGCGCCGCCAATTCACGCACCAGAGCATCCGTCAGTGGCCGGCCTTGCGGTGACAGGTAGATCACATTGCTTGAAACCCCGACCAGCGCTCGTCCAGCACTGATTGCTTTTTCCAAAGGCTCTGGCGTCATCACCATACCGGGGCCGCCACCAAAGGGGCGGTCATCAATGGTTTTGTACGCATTCGTCGCAAAGTCACGAGGATTGATGGCATCCAGTGTCGCGATCCGATTTTCGAAGGCACGGCGGGAAATGCCAAAACGCGTAATCGCCTCGAACATTTCCGGAAAAAGGGTGATAGCGGCAAATTTCATGCGGCTGCCTTTTGCCTTACCAGTCCAGACCCCATTCGACGACAATACGCCCGGGACCTTCCTGGGGCCGCACAATTTCCTTGACGATGTCGCCCACAAAGGGAATCAGACGTTCCTGGGGCTTCGGCGCCCTATCGTCACTATCGTCTTTGACAATCAGCACCGCATTGGCTCCCGTCTCGATCAGGCGGTCGACAATCCCCAACGATTCGTGCTGTGTATTAAATACCGGCAAACCGATCAGATCAGCCCAGTAATACGACTCGGTTTCCGGTTCAGGGAGTAGTTCCCGAGGGGCGCCTACCCAGAAGCCACGGAAGGATTCCGCGGCCGTACGGTCGGGAGTTTCCACCAGCTGCGCCACAATGCCGTCGCCATGCGCGCGCATCTCGACCGGCTTGACAGCGCGCCAAGGCGCCAAGCCTTCTGAATCAGGTTCTTTATGAGTGATCCACCACGTTGGCAGTTCGAGCCAGCGCTCCGGATCGTCGGCAAAGGGATGTAAATGAAACCATCCTTTAATGCCGTAGGCCGCACCGATGCGGCCCAGCACGACGCAACGCGCAGGCGCTGCGTCGTCAATCATGACCGACTTAGGCTGCAAGCTTGGCAGCGTAGCCCTTGGCCAGCAGCGCAACGCGCGGCGATACCTGAGCACCCACGCTCTTCCAGTATGCCAGGCGATCCATATCCAGACGCAGCGCTTCAGCCGAACCGGAGGCTACGGGGTTGTAGAAACCCAGGCGCTCGACAAAGCGGCCATCGCGACGGGTGCGCGAATCAGCAACGACGACGGTGTAGAACGGGCGCTTCTTAGCGCCACCACGAGAAAGACGAATAACGACCATACGGACAGTTCCGGACAGAGAAAAACCGCAGATTATACAGATGCCGGACAAAAAACGTCAATATTTCCGAACGCTTATCCGGATCAAGCGCATCACATCCGGGGAGCTTAGCTGGAAAAAACGGTGGCAATACTGGCCTGAACCGCCTCAGCCGCGGCTTTCGGATCAGCCGCCCCCCGAATCGGACGACCCATGACGATGTAATCGGCTCCGTTACGGAAGGCTTGCGCTACGTCGACGGTGCGTTTCTGATCATCATCTACCCGGTTCTCGACGGGACGAATCCCCGGCGTCACGATCATGATACGTGACCCCAGCTCTTTCCGGATTAATGGTGCCTCCAGGCCCGACGAAATAATGCCGTCGCAGCCAGCCTCTAACGAACGACGCGCCCGAGACAACACCAACTGCGACACATCGCAATCAAAGCCCAGATCATCCAGGTCCCCGCGATCGAGGCTGGTCAGTGCCGTCACCGCCAGCACTTTTAGATCTCCCTTTTCTTTTCCAGCCGCCTCCATGATGGCCTGATTTCCATGAATGGTGGCAAAAGCGACGTTGCGCTTAGCCAGCGCTCGAATCGCCGAACGGACGGTTTCCGGCACATCGAAGAATTTCAGGTCAACAAAGACCTTCTTACCCTTTTCGCCCAGCCAGTCAATCAATTCGAAGTAGCCGCCCGCCATGAACAGTTCCATGCCGACCTTATAAAAACGAACGCTATCGCCCAACAGCTCAACCAGCGCCCTGGCTTCAGCCGAGTCGGCGACATCCAGGGCGACAATCAGACGCTCTTCACGCGGAATGGAAATCTGGGAACGTAGGTCAGTCGTGGTCGTCATACAAAAACTCCGGGGCAGTCAGATCAACGCTGCGCATTATGACAGAGGGGGGAGCCTGCTAAAAGGCATGGTTTCCCGGCAGCATCCGGCGGTGGGATAAATCGGAAAGCTCCGCTGCCACCACACAGCCCAGCAATACCATCAGCCAGCACAGATAAAGCCAGAGCAGAAATACCGGCAAGACCGAAAACGGCCCATAGATCGCAGTGTAGGAAGAGAACTTCTGAAGATAGACACCAAAGCCCCATTGCAGGAGCGCAATGCCAAGGCCGCTGAACAACCCTCCCAGCAAAGCCTCCCGAATCCTGACCCGGCAATTGGGCAGCACATAATTCAACCAGGCCAGAAAAACGACCAGCGTACCAATGCCCACCAAGCCCGAGGCGCCACGACGCACCCAAACCGGCTCATTGAAATATCCGAGCGACAGGGATACGGCCCACATCAGCCCGGCAAACCCCATGCCGAGAACCACCGGCACAATAAGCAAGAGCAGAAGATAATGCCCCAGGCGGTGCATGAATCGTCGATCCGGGGTCAGGCGCCACACGCGGTTGAAAGCCTGCTCGATCGCCCACAACATGGCCCAGACCACTACCAGCAGAAAACCCACCCCGACCAGCGTAAAGCGTGCCGCGTTCGTTGAAAAACTCAACGTGTAGTTCGCGATCAGCTTTCCTGCCTTTTCCGGCAACAGATACTTGACCAGCAACTGATCAAAGGCCGCGTGCACATCGGCAAACCAGGGCGCATAACTCGCCACCACCAGAACCAGCGCGACCAGCGGTACGATCGAAAGCAGCGTGGTGTAAGCCAGCCAAGCGGCCACCACATCAAGCTCGTCAGCACGAATACGCCCAAGCAACGCCAGGAGGGGTTGCAGTTTCAGGCGCAATAATCGCGCCACGAGTCGTAATCGGGAAATCAGGTTGGTCATGCAATACGAGCTGATCGCGGCAGGTTGGTCGCAGGTATGATACGGCATGCACAAAATTCTCGTTCTCTACTACAGCCAGAAGGGTGCTGTTGAGGCTCTGGCGCAGTCCCTTGCGCGCGGCATCGATAGCGTACCCGGTGTCGAGGCGATTCTGCGCACCGTGCCCCGCGTTAGCACGGTCTGTGAAGCCACCGAGCCCGAGGTGCCGGTCAGCGGCGCGCCCTATGTCTCACTTCAGGACCTCAGCGACTGTGCCGGTCTGGCACTTGGCAGCCCCGTCCGCTTTGGCAACATGGCCGCCCCGATGAAGTATTTCTGGGATAGCACGATCGCCACCTGGCTTTCCGGAGAGCTGATCGGCAAACCGGCCGCCGTTTTCACCTCATCGGGAAGCCTGCATGGCGGCAATGAAAGTACGCTTCTCAGCATGATGCTGCCGCTGTTTCATCACGGGATGTTACTGATGGGTCTCCCCTACAGCCACCCGGAACTCTCCAGCACACAAACCGGCGGAACCCCTTATGGCGCCAGCCATATCTCCGGCATGAATGGCGACCCGACACTCTCCGACGATGAGCTAACGTTGGCGCGTGCTCTGGGAAAACGCCTTGCCGAAACTGCCCTCAAGCTGCAGGCAAAGACCTCATGAGCGTCATTCCCTCTGCCTCTCCGGTTCAGATTGATCAGGGAGCGCTCAATCGCTTGCGCTGGGCTGCCGTACTCTCGTGCGTTGCCCTCATCCTGTTGTCGCTCGCCTGGGAGCGATGGCTGGCACCGATTCGCCCGGGGGGCTCCTGGCTCATGCTCAAAGCCGTGCCGCTATTGCTGCCGCTTCCCGGTCTACTCAGAGGCAAACGCTATGCCTATCAGTGGTCATCCCTGCTGATTCTGATCTACCTGTGCGAGGGCCTCGTACGCGGCACCAGTGATACGGGCACTAGCCAGATACTGGCCTGGGTCGAAACCGTGCTGGCCGGCGTTTTCTTTATCAGCGTCCTGGTTTTCTGTTATCGCACCCGGCCCTCGCTGACCAACCCGGCCCTCAAACGTTCACGCAAGAAGGCGTCAGCCTAGGGTCAGAGGGTGCGGTCGGGCGACGCGCGCCTAAGCCCCTGCTCCGGTTCCACCTACGGTCAGACCATCGATACGCAGGGTAGGCTGACCAACCCCGACCGGTACGCTCTGCCCTTCCTTGCCGCAGGTACCCACACCGGAGTCCAGGGCTAGGTCGTTACCCACCATGCTGACGCGAGTCAGCGCGTCCGGCCCATTGCCGATCAATGTCGCGCCCTTGATCGGATACTGGATCTGGCCGTTTTCGACCCAGTACGCTTCCGACATGGAAAACACAAATTTTCCATTCGTAATATCGACCTGACCACCACCAAAGTTAACCGCATAAATACCCTTGTCGATCGATGCCACGATTTCCCTGGGATCCATCTGACCGGGCAGCATATAGGTGTTTGTCATGCGTGGCAGGGGCAAGTGGGCATAGGATTCTCGCCGGCCATTCCCGGTGGGTGCGACACCCATCAAACGGGCGTTATGCGTATCCTGGATGTACCCCCGCAGAATGCCATCTTCAATGAGGACAGTCCGCTGTGCCGGTGTACCCTCGTCATCCACATTCAAGGAGCCACGACGACCTGACAACGTGCCGTCATCCACCACGGTGACCCCGGGCGCCGCAACACGCTCGCCGATCCGGTTGGCAAATGCGGAACTGCCTTTTCGATTGAAGTCGCCCTCGAGCCCATGACCAATCGCTTCGTGCAACAGGATCCCGGGCCATCCGGGGCCCAAAACCACCGGCATTTGACCCGCTGGTGCAGGCCGCGCATCGAGATTCGTCACTGCCTGATGCACAGCTTCCCGCGCATAACGTTGCAGTAAGTCATCGGTAAACATAGCGTAATCGGTCCGACCACCGCCGCCGGCGTAGCCCTGCTCGCGTCGTCCATCCTGCTCCACAATCACAGTGAGCCCCAGCCGGACCAAAGGACGAACATCCGCAACCCGTTGCCCATCGGCACGCTGCACCATCACCACGTCGTATTCCCCCGAGAGGGATGCCATTACCTGTTTGACCCGGGGGTCAATCGCCCGCGCCAGATGTTCCAGCTTTTCCAGCAAAGCCACTTTTTCGGGTGCCGGCAACGAGGCAATAGGGTCGATCGGCAAATAGCGATCTGCAGCAATCGCTTCTCGCGTCGCGACTTCAACGCCCGAGGTACCGCCCCCCGTTGCACCAATCTCACGCACGGCGGTGCTGGCAGATTTTAGGGAAGGCAACGACACATCATCAGAATAGGCAAAGGCCGTCTTCTCGCCACTGATGGCGCGAACGCCCACGCCTTGATCAATACTGAAACTCCCGGCCTTGACGATCCCCTCTTCGAGGCTCCATCCCTCTGATCGGGTTTTCTGGAAATAGATATCGGCATCATCCACGCGGCCACCCAGGATATGCCCGAGCACGCCCTCGACTTGCGGGGACGTGAGTTCATGGGCTTCCAGCAGAAGATTTTCTGCCAGGCCCAGCGTGTTCTGAGAGGAGGTTTTCTGCATCGTCATGTCGTAATTCTACGGTGTTTCAATGCGGGCAGGCGGTGACGGATGGTTTCAAGACGCTGACGGTTGAAATCGGCGCACACCCAACCTTCGCCACTGGGCAAGACGGAGAGAATCTCGCCCCAGGGATCAATGATCATGCTGTGGCCCCAGGTCTTGCGCCCGGTTTCGTGCCGGCCTCCCTGAGCACTGGCGATGACGTAGCACTGGTTCTCGATGGCGCGTGCGCGCAGTAGAACCTCCCAGTGCGCCTCACCGGTGGTTGCCGTAAAGGCCGCGGGCAGAATCAGGATATCGACGTGGCCCAGCTGGCGGAAATACTCGGGGAAACGTAGGTCGTAACAGATGGATAAACCAATACGGGCAAAAGGCGTATCAAAGGCAACCGGGATATCACCGGCTTCGATACTCAAAGACTCATCGTAACTCTCGGCACCAGCCTTGAAACCAAACAGATGCATCTTGTCGTACCGACTCACCTGCTGCCCCTGCGGATCAAAAACCAGCGTAGCATTCAGCGCACGGGACGGATCCCTCCCAAGCAATGGAATGGAGCCACCCACCAGCCAGACCTGATGCAATGCCGCCAGCTCAGCCAGCAGCGATTGCAGCGGCCCTGTGCCCGGCACCTCGCGAACAGCCAGGCGCGCCTCGTCCGTTGCACCGATCATCGGAAAGAATTCGGGCAGCACGATAAGTCGTGCACCATCGGCCGCCGCACCGGCGACCAGACGCCGAACCGCCGCCACGTTATCGTCCACCCGCGGGGTCGACACCATCTGAACGGCCGCCACACGGATCAAGGCACTGGGTTCGCGGCTCGATTCGCTCATGGATTCCCCCCGACAGGTTGCGGTGCTGGCGCCAAGGTCGCGGGTTGCGCATCCGGATCATCAGAGATAAGTCCTGAGAGTCCCTTGCCGGCTTTTTCAACCGCATCTACAGGGATCGTCATGATGTCCTGACCCGCCTTCATGACATTCGAGGGCAAGGACTCCTTATCCACTTCCGGATCTGACCAGGTCCCCGTAATGTGATACTGGTAAGAGAATAGCCGACTCAGCGGGTCGCCCAGCACCTTCTGCGTCAGGAAGGTTGCTGCACCGGCGATCGGATTCAATACCGTCACCCCGAGCGCCACGCTATTGCTCAGCGCCGGTCGAACGATCACCCGGACATCCTGAGTCTGGGCAGCCAGATTGGTCTCGCCACGCATCAGTACCCGCGCTG
Source organism: uncultured Dechloromonas sp. (assembly GCA_964604465.1). Classification (GTDB taxonomy): domain Bacteria; phylum Pseudomonadota; class Gammaproteobacteria; order Burkholderiales; family Rhodocyclaceae; genus Fluviibacter. Next base: position 16,067 of record CAZRYZ010000007.1, read on the forward strand.
CTGGCGTATCCATTTCCAGATCCGAGGTCTTCATCAGTCCATCGCGAATATCGAAGCGGCCTTCGATCGCTTCGAAGGCTAGGCCCTCGCTGAAGATATCCCGGAAATCCAGAGACAGGCGCTGAGGTAACGACTGCAACGACAATAATCCGAGTAGGCGACCGGCACCGGGATCCATTTTGACAAACTGCCCATTCTTGGCCGACATCTTGAAATTGCCCGACAGCTTGCCCGGGTCGAATGCAAACGGATTTGCCGGCCAACTCACCTGCCCCTCCATCTGGGCCGTTCCGCGTTTGACGGTACCCGGAAACCCCAGCTTGGTCAGAAGATTTCCGACCTGAGGACTTTGCATTTTGAAGTCCAAGGCGGTCATATTTTCCCGGGCAGAACCGCGACCGCTCCCCTGGTTTCGCATGACCCAGTTCAACCGCCCGCTAAAACGCAGATCCGGTCCATCCAGTTGGAAGGGGTCGATTCGCCACGAATGCGCATCACCCGTCTTCTGGTTGCGCGCCCGGAAATTCAACTTGCCCCAGGGCTGACCCTGCCACTGCAAATCATCCACACGGAAGGCAAGGTCGGGCAGGCTCTCAATCTCTGACCGCGCACCATCCCCCTTCGCGCTGCTGCCTGCCGAATCTGCCGCTGCCGTCAGATCCAGACGGCTCAAGTGGCCCTTGAGCAATCCCTGCTGGCCTCCGGGTTCCGTACCCGGCGCGTACCATTCCACATCCCCCTGCAACTCCTTGCTACTGACCTGGACCGACAGACGCTCTGCCATCGGGCGCGCGGTCAAACGGAAGTCCTGGAGCTTTTGACCAAATGCGGTCACACTGGGGGCCTTCAAAACAATGGGCACCTTCAGATCGACACTTTTCGCAGTCCGGTTACCGCCCTGCGCACCCGCGCCCATCCCGAAGGCCTTCATCCAGTAATCCAGATTAAAGGGGCGTAGGGACTCCAGATGGATACCCGGTTCGCCGTGTTCTCCGGCAGACGGCAACGAGCCCGAGCCTAGCACCAGCCGGCCGCGAACGACCTGACCCCGCCCATTCTGCGAGAAGGTCCCGGCCAGAGCGTTGCCTAGCGCTACACGCCAGACTTGATCAACGGCCGCCTCAGGACGTCGCAACGCACCAGCAGCTGTTTGCCGTGTCAGCGTGAGGGGCAACGCCGTGGCCGCACTTTTATTAAAGGGTTCTGGCAATGAAGACGTCAGGCCCTTGAGATCAGAGCGCAGAATCAAATCGGCTTTACCGGCCCGCAATGTGACATGCGCATCCCAATTCGTCTGGCCCGATATCTGTTCGAACAAGGGCCAACCATAATGTTGGCGGAGCTCTGCTGCCGAAGCGCGACCACTCGCTTCAATCTTGGTTCCTGCGGCATCCGTGGCCAGACGTACTGTTAACGGCTGCCCCGACCACTGCCCCTGCAGTCCGCTGCTATCCAGCGAATGATCGGTAAATCGCAAGCTCCCATTCAACATGGAAACGGGTGGCGCGCCTGCAAGAATCGTCACGCGATTGTCTTTGAACTCGTAGCTGCCACTGATCTTCGTCTCTGCAGGTGTCAGCAGATTCAAATCCAGTGTCAGGTCCAGCTTGCCATTACCGCTAGCCGCCATGCCCTCTGCGAAGTGATGGATATGATCCGCGACCGGGGTCTTCTGCAAAAACAACACGGCACTCTCTGTCGGACCTGTCGCCTGCCCGGAGATCAGCAGATGATTTTCATAGGCGCTCACATCGGGCATCTCGGCCTTGATGGCTGAGAAGCGCATTTCATTGATCCATCCATCACTGGCCGTGATGTTGATACGGTTCTGGTTCATCACAAAAATGGCATCGAGTTTCTTCAGGGGCGGATAGCCATCCCCATATTGAACCGTCACGTCCTTGGTTTTGAATCCGAGAACAAACGTACCCGCGGCCCCCGTTGCTTCACTCGCCCCGGGCGCGCTGCCGGGCACAGGTGAACCAAAGGGCATATCCCACACAGCACCTTCCATATCGATATGAAAATCGGAAATGCTGCCGTCGCGGATTGCACCCTTCATCCATGTGGAAATATCGGCCGAGGCACTGAGGGGCACATATTTCCAGCCGCTCTCCGTTTTTGCTTTGGCAAAGTCGATCTTCATGTCGATCAGCCCCGCACGATCCCGCTCACTGGCCTCGGACGAGATCAGCCCGGACCACGAACCGTTGACCAAAGCCTCCAAGTCATCGTTCAGCATGCGTAAGGATTTGATCGACACCGATAACCGGTCAGCGGCATCTGACTTGTCTTTCTGTAATTCCCAGCCAATCTGGCCCGTCAGTGCCGACAGCGGCACTTCATTAATCGGGAGTACGCCCGGCATGGCAAGCACCATCCCGGAACTATCCAGGGTCAGCTTCCCCTGGTTCTGATCAAGGACGACCTTGCCCGAGAGGCCCCGGACAAACCGCTGGCCATCCTCAGACTGCAGGCTCAGACCGGTGAACTCGGCACGACCTTCATAGGCCTTGGCCTGACCATCGGTCAACGTGAACTCGGCGGACAAATTCTCCAGAACGCCCGCCGGCTTCATTCGGGCCAGCCGTTTCTGCGTGTCTTCCGGCAACGGCAAGCGTGTCGACAACTGGTAGATACGTGCCAGATCGAGCCGGCTGGATTTGAAAAGCACCCGGCTGTTGAGCCCCGAGGCGCCATCGGGACTCAGGCGCTGGATTGCGATATTGGCCGGGGGCTCCTGCTTCCCGGTTGCATCCGTAAACGTAAAGCCCTTCAGCGCCAGTTTGATCGTCTGCCCCCCGGAGCGCTTCACATAGTCGAATTCCGAACGCGCCTTCTCCAGTATCAGGGGCTCCAGGCGATCCGCCAGTTGAACGTTGATATCAGAAAGGGTCACCACCCCGTCGGCCTTGGCCAGATTCAGCCCGGTGGCCTCCAGTGTGACATCCAGGGCCGCTCTCCCTTGCTTCACAGGAATCGGGTAATCGACCCAGGGCTTCCACCCGGCCAGATCGACATCCTGCATCTGCAGTGCAATCTCCAGCTCCCAGTCCTGCCAATCCTTGAAACGCTCCCCCAGCCATTTGGCACGCCCTTTAAATGGGCTCCCCAGCGCGACCGGGGGGGTAAACGCCACCTCCAACCGGTGCCGGGCATTCCCGCTACGCATTCTGACACGCACATCCTGCAATACCAGCTCGGGTGCCGATCGCTTGCCATCACGCCACGTTAGTCGGTCTGTCGCCAGCTGGAGCGTTCCCTGCTCCAGCAGTGCATCCACGCGAAAGTCCCCACCACCCCCCAGGGGCAGACCTGCCAGAAAAAGCTTGCCGTCGCTATCCCGCCGGAAATCAAGCGTGGGGGCGGCAATTGTCAGCGACCGGAACCCCAGGTTACCTGTGAGCATCTCCCACCAGGAAAGGGTCGCTTCAATCCGGGTCAGTGTCACCGCCGGGCGTTGCCGGGCGTCAAACACCACCACGTCATCCAGCACAAAGCGTGGATGCGCGGTCGACCACGCCCCGTACAGATTGCCTACCGAGACTTTTACGCCCAGTGCCGCTCCCACCTCTTGCGCCAGATCCGAGCGATAGTCATTGATGCGGGGGAAGAGCCAGAACTGCAGGACGCAGGCAATGGTCACGCAGGCGGTCACGATCATGCCCATCACAATGACCAGTGCCATCCGGAGACGACGATGGGCAAGCAGCTCCCGCAGCGTCACAAAAGGACCCTTCAGCCAACGCAATAGCAGGGAAGAAAAATGCGGCAAGAAAAACCCAACTGAATATGATCCGGAAACCACGGCTTCCGGCGGTTTTCCCCCAGATAGACCGGAAGAACGCTTAGTGCCACAATTTTAGCTGATCCCTGTTCGTTCCTCGCGCCCCTGGGCTAACCATCCGCCTTTTTACGCACTTCTTTCCATCGTTTCTGCTTCTCTTGTTGACTATGACCAGCCCCTGCCCCCTTGCCGCGATTGCCGCCGCTGCCAGACCGCACCCCTCTGCCATCTCCGGGGCCAGTTTCGCGGAACGCCTGGCATATACCTGCCAGCACAGCCGCTTCGTCGACCAGCTCATTAAAGCCCGGCCCGAGATCACGGCCTGGTTGGAGCAGCACGATGGGCGCGCGGTCAGCGCCAGCACGATGCACCAATATCTGGCGGAAGGGTTTTCCAGTGAGGCAGCATTCGATGAGGGCTGCCTGCAGAGCGCTTTGCGCCGCCTGCGCCAACGGGTGATGGCGCACCTCGCTCTGCGGGACTTAGCCGATGGTGCCAGCCTTGCCGAAATTGTCGAGACCATGACGAATCTGGCCGATGTCACCACGCTTTTTGCCCTGGACAGGCTACACGATGACCTCGCAATCCGCTACGGCCAACCCCAGTCAGCTAACGGCACGCCTCTGCATCTGGCGATTGTGGGCATGGGCAAACTCGGCGGCCGCGAACTCAATGTTTCTTCGGACGTTGATTACATTTTTGTTTATCCGGAAGATGGCGAAACGTCGGGTCGACCCGACGGTGGCGGTCGCATCGACAACTACGATTTCTTTACACGACTTGGTAAGCGCCTGATCGCCAGCCTCAATGACACCACGGCTGAGGGCCAGGTTTTCCGGGTCGACATGCGGCTCAGACCCAACGGCGATTCGGGGCCTCTCGTTTGCTCCAGCGACATGCTGGAGAACTACTTCATTGCCCAGGGGCGCGAATGGGAGCGCTATGCCTGGATCAAGGCCCGGGTGATGAATGACAGCGATCCGGCCTGCATGCCGGCACTCACCACGGGCACTGCCCGCCCTTTCGTCTTCCGGAAATATCTTGATTTCGGGGCGATCAATGCCATGCGCGCCCTTCATGCCCAAATTCGTCAGGAAGTCACCCGTAAGGATCGTACCGAGCACATTAAGCTTGGTCCCGGCGGCATCCGGGAGATTGAATTCATTGCCCAGGTTTTCCAGCTGATCCGGGGCGGCCGTGACAGTACCCTGCAGATACGACCTACCCTGCTGGTGCTGGAGCGCTTGGGAACGACTGGCCAATTAGCGATGACCGATGTCGAGGCGCTGACCGATGCCTACGTGTTCCTGCGCCGACTCGAACACCGACTGCAGTTTCTGGATGACGCGCAGACCCACATGCTGCCCGAATCGCCCACAGACCGGGCACTCTTGGCCGAAAGCATGGGCTATGCCGACTGGGAGGCGTTGTATCAGGCGCTTAACGATCACCGCGACACCGTAAGTCAACACTTTCAGGCCGTTTTCTCAGACCCGAACGACAGTGATGACGCAGCTCCCATCCAGAGGCTCTGGCTCAACAGTGAGGCAAACGAGGCATCCGAAGAGCAGCTCGAATCACTGGGTTATCGGGATGGCGCTCAACTGGTCGCGCGCATCAGAAGCTTCCGCCAATCCAGCCGGTATCAGCAACTTCCAGCCAGCAACCGGGAGCGTCTGGATGCCGCAGCCTGTAGTCTGATCAATCTGGCGACCAAGACCGCGTCGCCTGATGCTGCGCTATTACGAGGCCTGGACTTTCTCGAATCGATTTCAGGACGCGGTGCGTATCTGGCGCTGCTGCAACAATACCCGCTTGCCCTGCAACGCGTTGCCGACCTGGTTGGTGCCTCTAGCTGGGCGGCCCATTTTCTCAGCCGCCATCCGCTCGTGCTCGACGAGCTGCTCGATCAGCGTCTCCTTGATACCGCCACCGACTTCGACGCCTATCGGGTCGAACTGGATCGTGCCCTCGCACAGGCACACGATGACACCGAAGTGGAAATGAATGTCCTAAGGGAAATGCATCACGCCCAGGTGTTCCGTCTCCTTGTTCAGGATCTGGCCGGCTTGCACAGCCTCGAACGCATCTCGGACTTTCTCTCCGAGCTGGCCGATATCATTCTGGATCGCACCATTCAGCGTGTCTGGGCAAAACTCACCAAGCGCCATACCGATACACCCCACTTTGCCGTGATCGGCTACGGCAAACTGGGGGGCAAGGAACTGGGCTATGGTTCAGACCTGGATGTGGTCTATCTCTTTGACGACCCCGATCCCGATGCAGCACAGACCTACATGCGTCTGGGTCAGCGCCTGACCACCTGGCTGTCTTCACAAACCTCTTCCGGGATCGTCTACGAAATCGACACGCGGCTCCGCCCCAATGGGGAATCCGGCATGCTCGCCATCAGCCTGGATGGGTTCCGTGATTATGAAGAAAAGTCTGCCTGGGTCTGGGAGCATCAGGCCCTTACACGGGCGCGATTTGTCGCCGGCGACCCTGCACTGGGTGCCCGCTTCGAAGCGGTACGCAAGACCATCCTCTGCGCCCAACGCGACATTCCCAAACTCCGCGATGAAGTCCTTGCCATGCGTCAGAAAATGTTCGACGCGCATGGGAGGGCCACGCCCGGTGCGTTTGACATCAAACAGGACCCCGGGGGCATCATTGACGTTGAGTTCATCGTGCAGTTCCTAATCCTTGCGCACGCGCACCATCACCCAGACCTTACCGAAAACCTGGGCAACATCGCCTTACTCGGCATGGCCGCGCACCACGGGCTCATTCCCCAAGCGCTGGCGGAAGGTGCTCAGCGCGCCTATCGTGAATACCGCCGACTGCAACACATCAACCGGCTGAATGATTCCCCCAAGGCCCGACTGCCTATCGATTTGCCGCTACAGGCTCATATCAACGCTGTACTCGCTCTCAAGGCCGAGGTCTTCGAGGCCTAAGCGTAGGACTCGCTTTCAAGCGTATTGATCAAGCCTGCTTCTGCGCCTCGACCCAGAGGTTCTTGCATCGGGTCTCGCGCACGAAGAAAGCGGCTATCAGGCCGAAGAAGGCGAGGGCCATCACCACCGACAGACCGAAGCGGAAGTCCGACAGGCTATACAGCCGGACGCCGTTGACCATCGTTCCTTCCCAGACACGATCCATCAGCCAACCCACCAGCGGCTGCATCACGGCGGCGCCAAAGAAGCCGCCCACATTGGCAATCGAGGTTGACATGCCGGCAAGCTGAGGGGGGTTAACCTCCTTGGCACAAGCCCAAGTGAGGCTAAAGCCGGCCGAACAGAAACCCATCAAAAAGCACAAGGCCATGCTTGTTGCGGTCGATAAGGCGCCGCCCCACCACCAGACGCACCAGACAACGCACGCGCCCGCCGCCGAAGCAATGAGGATCGACTTGCGCTGCCGGACCCGATCCGACAGAATCCCGAGCGCCAGACAACCCACGGCAAAGCCGGCATACATCAGCGACAAGTGCGTCGCCGCAATATTGCGGCTGTAGCCATGAACCTGCGTCAGATACGGCATCGCCCACAGTCCGGCAAAGGTGAAATAGCTGCCACACATGCCCAGATTGGTTAGTGCCGGCGCCCAGCTCAGGCGATTTTTTAATACGGACCAGAGCCCACCGACCACCACGGTCCGGTCAACCTTGACGCCGCCCATGGCGGCGCTGTTGCGCATCATCCACCAGGCCAGGGTTCCGAAGAGCAGCGAGGCCACCGCAACGGCCACAAAGACGGAACGCCAGCCAATTTCCGACGCAGCAAAGGCCAGGGGTACACCGGCCAACACCGATCCGATGTTACCGACAAAAACTCCCAAACCAGTCAACGAAGCAAAGCGGTGCTCCTCGAAGCTCAATGCGATGATCTTTAACATCGCAATAAAGGTCACGGACACCCCCAGACCCACCAGGGTCCGGCCGATCAGTGCCTGCGACAGATCAGGCGCTAGGCCAAACCACAGGCTACCGACAAAGGAGATGACGCCGCCAATCAGCAGAATGCGTCGCGGCCCCAGTGTGTCGACCAGCACCCCGGTCGGCACCTGCATCAGGGTGTAGACGTAGAAATAGGTGGCCGCCAGAACACCCAACGAGGCAGCCGTTGTATCAAAGGCCAGTGCCAGATCCTGTGCAATCGATGCCGGCGCAAAACGCTGGAAAAAAGACAGCGTATAGGCTGCCATCACCACGATAAAAATGATCGTGGCCTGGCGTGTTGGCGTGGGTGTCTTGCTCAAGGTCATGCTGGCTCGCCTATTGATGACCCGTGCTACCGAAGCCACCTTCAGCACGGTGACTCTCGGTAAACGCGTCAACAATATTCATCGACACCTGTAACACCGGAAACACCACCAGTTGCGCAATACGATCCAGCGGATTGATTTCAAAAGCCGTCTCGCTGCGATTCCACAACGAGACCTTGATTTCCCCCTGGTAGTCCGAATCAATCAGCCCCACCAGATTACCCAGCACGATCCCGTGCTTATGACCGAGCCCCGAACGCGGCAGAATCATGGCTGCCAGCCCCGGATCGGCCAGATGAATGGCAATCCCCGAAGGCACGAGTACTGTCTCCCCCGGCTTCAGCGTTAAGGGGGCATCGAGGCAGGCGCGAAGATCCAGACCCGCCGCACCTGCCGTCCCATAGACCGGCGGTGTGTCATGCAGGCGGGCATCAAGAATTCGGACATCCATACGGTGCATACGCGTTATTCCTTCAATCAATCAACGAATCTCATCAAGGCGTCTGGCCAGTTCGTCCACGAGGCGTCTGGCCAGCTCCGCCTTAGGCAATACGGGTAACGGATGAGAACCGGCATCATCGTACAGCGTCACCCGGTTTTCCGCTGTCCCCAGACCCTCGGAAACCAGATTGCCAATGATCAAAGGCAAACGCTTACGCCGACGTTTCGCCTCGGCGTATTCGTCCAGGTTACGGCTTTCCGCGGCAAAACCCACACAATAGGGTGCCGCAGGTAACGAGGCCACCTCTGCCAGGATATCGGGGTTAGTCGTCAGTTCAATCGTCCGCCCAGCCTGTGCCGCCTCCGAATCGGTCTTCTTCAATTTGTGTTCGGCCACATCCACGGGGCGGTAATCGGCTACGGCAGCCACCCCTACAAAAACCGTGGCATGCGCAATTTCCTTCATCACCGCCTGCCGCATCGATTCGGCCGTCAACACATCCACCCGGCGGACACCCAAGGGGGTTGCAAGAGGCACCGGACCACTCACCAGAACCACATCGGCACCTGCCTGGGCAAAGGCCCGAGCCATGGCATAACCCATTTGTCCCGACGAACGGTTGGTGATACCCCGGACCGGATCAATGGGTTCAAAGGTCGGTCCTACGGTCATCACAATTTTCTGACCAGCCAGCACCTTGGGGGTCACGGCCGAAACAACGGACTCCAGCAACTCGGAGGCCTCCAGCATCCGGCCCTCGCCCACCTCGCCACAGGCCTGCTCGCCGCTGGCCGGACCCCAGATGGCGACACCATCTGCGCGGAGTTGCTCGATATTGCGCTGGGTCGCCGGATTCGACCACATCTGCCGGTTCATCGCAGGTGCCACCGCCAGCGGACAATCGCGAGCCAGCACCAGGGTCGATAGCAGGTCATCAGCACGCCCCTGCGCCATCCTGGCGATAAAGTCGGCCGAGGCCGGTGCCACCAGCATCAGATCCACCGAGCGGGTGAGGTCAATGTGATGCATGCCATTACCCTGATCCGGATTCCAGGCATCCACAACGACCGGATTCCCTGACAAAGCCTGAAAGGTCAGCGGTGTCACAAAACGGGTGGCGGCATCGGTCATGCCAACCACGACATCGGCACCCGCCTTTTTCAGCAGACGCACCAGTTCGGCACATTTGTAGGCGGCAATACCCCCTGTCACGCCCAGCAGAATTCTCTTACCGGCCAACTCGGTCGACGCATGTGTACAAACAGACATAACCACCCTCTGGATCCCATGGTGCCCAGCCGGGCACTTGTATTGGGCTATTCTATCCACATTTAGCAGACAGACGATGCCTCAATGAATGGAGACCCGATGTCCCTGACCGAGCGCCCCAGCAGTGAGCGACCCCGCGAGAAACTGCTCGAACGCGGGCCGGAAGTCCTATCTGATGCAGAGCTGGTGGCCATTCTGTTACGAACCGGCGTGCCCGGTCAGGACGCCATTGCCCTGGCCCACAGTCTGATCCGGGAGTTTGGCGGCTTGTATGGTCTTCTTTCTGCGCCCTCAGAGGCTTTAACCGGCAAGCTCGGCCTCGGCCCCGCCAAAACGGCCCAGCTGATTGCTGTTCTGGAGTTGGCACGACGCACCTTGCGCGAAGAAATGGCCCAGGGCGTCTCCCTGTCGTCGGTGGATAGCGTACGTCGTTATCTGCAGCTGAGCCTCGCCCACCGGGAGTTCGAGGTCTTTCATGCCCTCTGGCTGGATGCACAGAACCGGTTAATTGCCAGCGAAGAACTTTTCCGGGGCACGCTCAACCAGACGAGTGTCTACCCGCGCGAGGTGGTTCGCCGTGCGCTACAACATAATGCGGCGGCGGTCATTTTTGCCCATAATCATCCCAGCGGCGTGGCCGACCCCTCGGGGGCCGACGAGCACCTCACCACCCAGCTACAGGCCGCCCTGAGGCTCGTTGACGTCCAGGTGCTGGATCACTTTATTGTGGCCGGCCTGGGTGAACCCTACTCCTTCAGCGAACGGGGGAAACTGGTCTGAATACCTGATCCCATCCGGGTGCCAGCCTCTCAAACCGGAAAAAACGGACAAATCATCATAGGGCTTGATTTTTGACCGGTTTCGGCTTTATAATCATCGGCTTTCCGTTTGGGATAACAGGAGTCAACCATGGCACGCGTTTGCCAAGTCACGGGCAAGGGCCCAATGGTGGGAAACAACGTTTCTCACGCCAACAACAAAACGAAGCGTCGCTTCCTGCCGAATCTGCAGTACCGCCGTTTCTGGGTCGAAAGCGAAAACCGCTTTGTGCGCCTGCGCGTTTCTAACGCCGGCCTACGCCTCATCGACAAGAAGGGCATCGAGATTGTTCTCGCTGACCTGCGCGCCCGCGGCGAAGTCTAAGCTGCTTACCGAATTCTAGGAGAACATCATGGCCAAAGGCGGACGTGAAAAGATCAAGCTCGAGTCGAGCGCCGGTACCGGTCACTTTTACACCACGACTAAGAACAAGCGCACCACACCTGAAAAGCTGGAAATCACCAAGTACGACCCCAAAGCACGCAAGCACGTGCCGTACAAGGAAACCAAGCTGAAGTAAGCGTTTCGCGCGTCCCAAACGTTCAAAGCCCACCCTTCGCGGTGGGCTTTGTTTTTGTCTCTCTCTTGGGTGCCAAATTCAGTCAATAAAAAACGCCGGCTCGGTTTTCACCGGCCGGCGTTTTTTTGTTACCAGCTTGCGCTTAGATCACATAGCGACGGACACGCACCGACAGATCTTCCAGAGCACGCACGCCGGATGTTTCAGCCTGCTTACACCACTCCTGCAGGCTCTGTACCAGCTGCTCACGCGAAGCGTTCGTCTTTTCCCAGATGGCAACCAACTGGGCGCGCATGGCGCATAGCTTCGAGAGCGCCGGGCTTTCGGCCAGCACACTGTCGACCGGTTGACGTAGTTCAGCCGGCATCTGATCCAGATCACCCGTTACCCAGCGCGATGCCTTACGCAGCGTCTTCTTGTCGGCGATCGAATGGTCGTGCTTGTGATGCTCCAGCGTCCGCGCAAACTCATGGCGGATGGCCTTGCCGTAGTTGGTCATCAGATCAAAACGGTGGGTAATCACGGCATCCAGCGTTTCGGCGCTGACGCCTGCAGTTGCCGCACCCAGCTTCGGACGCGGTGCCACCTTCTTGACCTTGGCCAGACCCAGCATCTCCATGGTGCGGATATACAACCAGCCAATATCAAACTCGTACCACTTGTTCGACAGCTTGGCCGAAGTCCCGAAGGCATGGTGGTTGTTATGCAGCTCTTCACCGCCGATGATGATGCCCCACGGGAACAGGTTGGTCGATGCATCCGGGCAGGTGAAGTTACGGTAACCGTAGAAGTGACCTACGCCATTGACGACGCCGGCCGCCCAGAACGGAATCCACGCCATCTGCACGGCCCAGATGGTCAGACCGATCGGTCCGAACAGCACCAGGTTGATGATCATCAGGATCGACACCCCCACCACCGAATGGCTGTAGACGTGATGCTCCATCCAGTCATCCGGTGTACCGGCGCCGTAGCGCTTCATGGTCTCGTCATTCTTGGCCTCGGCACGATACAGCTCGGCACCCTGCCACAGCACCTTTTTCAGGCCCACAATCTGCGGGCTGTGCGGATCTTCGGGCGTTTCGCACTTGGCGTGGTGCTTGCGGTGAATGGCGGTCCACTGCTTGGTCACCATGCCGGTGGTCAGCCAGAGCCAGAAACGGAAGAAATGTGCGACGGCAGGATGCAGATCCAGCGCACGGTGCGCGGAATGGCGATGCAAATAGATGGTCACACCGGCAATCGTGATGTGCGTCACGATCAGGGTGTACACGATATAGCCCCACCAGGGCAGATCAATCAGTCCGTTGTACATAGATACACTCTCCTCGATTGGCAAAAAACGTCGGGGCTCAGCGTGATCGCATGTCGATCGGAGACCCCCGCTACGCATACAGCATGCTATGCCGTATGAATAAAATCAATGAATTATAACACTTTGCTGCACCACATCATGGCTAAAACCGGAAAATCAAGCGGCAATTCTTTGATCTGGCGCAAAAAAACCACAGATTTAGAAATCATCCAGCGTAAAGCGGATCCTGAGCGGAATCTTCAAATTACGCCCTTGTAACTCGGGCGGGACAGGCGTTCGCTCGGCAGCAACCCGGACCATTACCAGTGCCCCCTCATCCAGCGTCGGCGAGCCACTGCTCTTGCCAGCCACCACAAGGGGGCCACCGCCGAAACGGGAAAGCACCACATAGACTTCGGTCGTGCCCTCCTGTCCGCGGGTCCGGGATACCTCAGGGTACCGCCGGGCCTTACGTGCCTCGGCGCCGAGCGCTAGGCGATAACGATTCAGAGCATCGGCTTCTACCCCTTCCCGTGCCCGATCCGGCGCACCCCCCACGTTCTCGGCCCGTGAGGCCGCGTTCGCTGGCGCGGTCGTATCGCCCTGAGGCACGCCCACTGCACTTTGCCCGGACTTCGGGGCTGGCGCCGACCGATCCTGATCAGGCTTCTGGGGGGGTGGTTTAGCAGGTTGTCGGCTTGAACGGGCCGTGTCTCCGGCGGATACCGGTGCCGGACGAGGGGCCGTCTTGCGGGCATCCACCACCTGCGCTCCCGGCCCCTTAAGCACCGCGCTCAACGGCGCCTGAGGCATGGCAATCGGTGTCTCCAGCATCAGTGTCAGCGGTAGAATGACCAACAAGTGGATGGCCAACGACAGGCCCACCGCCCAGCGGAGCGCCATCGGCCAGCCCTGCCAGAAATACCGCTCAGCCATGCAGTCCCCCGCCGGTCAGGGGCATTTCGGTCAACCAGGGCTTGCGTCCCCCGCTCATACGCGGGTTGCCGCTCAGGTCGCGCCGGCTTTCAATCGTCACCAGACCAGCATTGCACCATAGTGCAGCCACCGCCGCTGCCTGATCATGGCCATGCTCCACCAGCAGCCAGCCACCCGGTTTAAGACGGGGGAATGCCTGCGATGCGAGTTCACGATAGGCTTCCAGCCCATCGGCTTCATCCGTCAATGCACCACGAGGTTCAAAACGTACCCCATCCCCCGCCAGATGGGGGTCGGTGGCGGCAATATAAGGCGGATTACTCACAATCAGATCAAAGCGAGGCTCAGGTACTACGCCTGTCAGCCAGCTGGCACAGCAGAGTTCAACCTGGTGTCGACCCAAGGCATCCCGATTCTGTTCGGCCACCGCGAGCGCCTCTGCGGAAACATCCACGGCCAGAATCTGTGCATCAGGTCGCGCCGCGGCCAGCGCCAGGGCAATGGCCCCACTACCGGTCCCCAGATCGGCGACACGGGGCGACTCGACTTCCGCGAGACAATTCAGCGCCCAGCTCACTAACTCTTCGGTTTCTGGACGGGGCACCAACACCGCGGGCGAGACCCGCAGTAGGTCACCCATAAAGCCGGCGGTTCCCGTCAGATAGGCCAGCGGTTCACCCCCCTGCCGGCGCACGACGAGTGCCACATAGGCATCAACCTCAGCTTCACTTAACACCTGCTCGGGATACGCCAGCAGCGTTGCCGCCGAACAACCTGTCACATGCTCCAGTAACAACCGCGCATCAAGGCGATCAATCGCGTTTCGTGCCCAGGCCATAGCGGCCGACCGCTTAAGGCCGGATCGTGCCGGACGGGAGGCCAGAAATCCCTCCGGCGTCATAGCGTCAGTCCTGTTCGGCCAACGCCGCCAGCTGCTCGGCCTGGTGCTCCGCAGCCAGCGCCTTCACCAGTTCGTCCAGATCGCCGTCCATCAGATACGCCAACTTATAGAGCGTGAGATTGATCCGGTGATCGGTCAGGCGACCTTGCGGAAAATTGTAGGTCCGGATGCGCTCGGAGCGGTCACCACTGCCGATCAGGCTCTTACGGGTCGCCGCCTCCTTGGCGTGTTGTTCGCGACGCCGTTGATCCTCAATCCGCGCCACCAGTACGCGCATCGCCTGATCGCGGTTCTGATGCTGCGAGCGACCGTCCTGACACTCGACCACGGTACCCGTTGGTAAGTGGGTAATACGCACGGCCGAATCGGTTTTATTGATGTGCTGGCCGCCGGCCCCTGATGCCCGGAAAGTATCAATGCGCAAATCCGCCGGGTTAATGGTCACCGCTTCTAGGGCATCGGCTTCCGGCATCACCGCCACGGTACAGGCTGAGGTATGGATGCGACCCTGGGTCTCGGTCTCCGGGACCCGCTGCACGCGATGCCCACCGGACTCGAACTTCAGTGCCGAATAGGCCCCCTGACCCAGGACACGAAAAATCACTTCCTTGTAGCCGCCCAGATCCGATTCGCTGGCGGAAATAACTTCGGTCTGCCAGCGCCGACGCTCGGCAAAACGGGCATACATCCGGAACAGATCGCCGGCAAATAAAGCCGACTCATCACCGCCTGTTCCCGCGCGAATTTCGACAATCACGTTCTTATCGTCATTCGGGTCGCGCGGCAGTAGCAGGGTCTGCAGCTCATTCTCCAGCCCCGGCAGGTCCTCTTTGACAGCCGCGATCTCTTCCTGCGCAAAACCCTTCATGTCGGGATCCGACAACATCGCCTCTGCCGCTTCCAGATCGGCCATGCGCTGACAATAACTGCCATACAAGGTCACGACCGGCTCGATTTCGGCCCGTTCCTTGGAAATCCGGCGAAACTCGTCCAGATCATTGTGGACATCCGGTTCGCTCAGGCGCTGGTCCAGCGTCTGCAAACGCTCGGCCAGTTGGCGCAGTTTTTCTTTTAGGCTGGGTTTCATAGGCACACAGGTCAATTGGTGCGGATGGCCGGAATCGAACCGGCAAGGCTTTCGCCGGCAGATTTTAAGTCTGCTGTGTTTACCAATTTCACCACACCCGCAACAGCCCGGCATTGTACCGTACGCCCCGAGATC
>CAZRYZ010000007.1:31622-34883 GCA_964604465.1 uncultured Dechloromonas sp.
CGGACTCATCCAAATCGCAGGGCTGGAGCCCATACATCGCCGGGGCCCTCGTCGGCGTCCTAGCGATTGTCTCCGTATGGCTGACAACAACGCTACTCGGTAAATCGATGTACCTGGGCGCATCCACCACATTCGTGCGTGCCATGGGCATGCTCTTGGGCAGCGTTGACCCCACCTACGTTGCTGACAACACCTACTACATGAAGGAAAAGGTCGTCATTGACTGGCAGTTCATGGTGGTTACCGGAATCTTTATTGGTGCGCTAATTTCCTCGAAGCTGGATGGCAGTTTCAAGCTGGAATCCGTTCCGCCCGAATGGGAAGCCAGATTTGGCGGTTCAGTCGCCAAGCGCGCCATGGCCGCAGTCTTAGGCGGCGCCATCATGATGGTCGGTGCGCGTATGGCCGATGGATGCCCGAGCGGTCACGGCCTGAGCGGCATGATGCAAATGTCGGTGAGTGCGTTTGTGGCTCTGGCCTTCTTCTTTGGTGTTGGCGCGGTTGTGGCTCACCTCGTTTATCGGAGCAAATAATCATGCAACTTGATCAGACTCTGGGTTTAATCACCGGCATTATCTTCGGGTTCCTGCTTCAACGCGGGCGCGTGTTGCGCTTTGGCAAGCAGGTTGGCGCGATGCTTTTCAAGGATATGACCATCTTCAAGTTCATGCTATCTGCCATTGTCGTCGGCATGTTCGGGATTCTGATCCTTTCCGATCAGGGCATCATCACCCTCAGCCATAAACCGATGAACGTCGGCGGCATTCTGGTTGGCGGCACACTATTTGGTATTGGCTGGGCCATCATGGGGTTCTGCCCAGGCACAGCGGTTGGTGCTATCGGCGAAGGTCGCTGGCATGCCCTATTTGGCCTCATCGGCATGGGGATCGGTGCGGCAATTTACGCCCAGTTTTACCCCTTCTTCAAGAGCACCGTGCTGTCCTGGGCCAACTTCGGAAAGATTAGTCTGCCTGAGGTACTAGGTGTTTCCCCCTGGATCGTTGCCATCGGATTTACGCTAGTCACGCTTGGTATGTTTCGCCTATTCGAGAAAAAAGGTCTCTGACTGCCCTGTTGTCTCCTTCGCTGCGGGTCATTGCAGCGCTTACATCTTGCGGCGTTACATGCTTGTCTCTTGTGACGCCGCAAGAGTCTTTTAGGCCCAAAGCCCCCAGAGCATCTTACTGGCCAGCAGTGCCAACAACACACCGAAGGCACGCTTGAGCTGTTTCACGGGGAGACGTTGCGCCAGACGAGCACCCACCGGGGCCATGAAGATGGTGGCCAGCACCACGCCAAGAAACGCCGGAAGATAAACAAACCCAAGGTTCGGGCCGGGCAGGTCGCTCACCCGCCAGCCACCGGCGACATACCCGATCACACCCGCTGCCGCGATGGGGAAACCCAGCGCAGCCGAGGTGCCCACGGCCTGCCGGATATTCACGTTACAGAACACCATGAAAGGGACCGACAGAAAGCCACCGCCCGCGGCGACCAGACTGGATACACCACCAATCAGTCCGCCCACACCGAGCAACCCGCCCTGACCGGGTAATTGACGCGTCGGCTTCGGCTTGAGGTCCAGCAGCATCTGGAGTGAAGCCCAATAGACGATTCCGGTAAATACCACCGCTAGGCCTTGAGTCGGCACACGGCTGGCAAAGAGGCTGCCAAATAGGGTACCCGCGACCAGACCCGGTGCCATGCCACGGACAATATCCCAACGGACGCCGCCATGCTGATGGTGAGCCCGTGCGCTAGCAACCGATGTAACAACAATGGTGGCCATCGCTGTTCCCAGCGCCATATGCATGATCTGATCGGGCGGAAAGCCTTGCGCCTGAAACAACATCAGCAGAATCGGCACAATGGTCAAACCACCCCCTACCCCGAACAGACCGGCAATGAACCCGGAGGCCAGGCCCAGGGTAATGTAGCTAAGCAGCCAGGGCGTCATGCGCTGGCGTCCGGGCCTTCTGGTGCATTGGTCGATAGGCGGTCAGACGCTGTGTCGGTCTCGCGCTCGCCCTCCCAGACCGCCATGCACTGGCGCATGGCCAGTTGCAGTGCATCCCGTGATTCGGCATCCGCCCGATTCAGCGCCCCCATATGACCATGCAGAAACTTATTGGTTAATCGCACCGCCATCTGCTCCAACACCAGTTCCGGCGAATCGCCCCGTTGTAAGCGCTTGACAGCCTGAGCCAACTCCTGCGTCCTTAACTGCGCGGCACTCTCACGGAATGACTGGATCACGGGCACATGGGCGCGCCGGGCATGCCAATCCAGATACTCCCCGATTCTGGCTGCGATGATGGCTTCGGCATCGACCACCGCCGCCTGGCGCGAGGCCAGCCCCGTTTGCACTACGCCGGCCAGATCATCCACCGTGTAGAGGAAAACATCATTGAGCGCTGCTACTTCCGGCTCGATGTCGCGCGGCACTGCCAAATCCACCATGAACATCGGGCGATGCCGGCGCGCCTTGAGCGCCCGCTCGACCATACCCAGACCGATAATCGGGAGTGAGCTGGCCGTACAGGAAATCACCACATCGAACTGATGCAGGACATCCGGCATTTCCGACAGGCGCATGGATTCGCCATTGACCTGCTCGGCCAGCCGGCTCGCCCGTTCCAGGGTGCGATTGGCCACTGCCATGCGCCGCGGCCCGGCACCGGCAAAATGGGTGGCGCACAGCTCCATCATGTCGCCCGCACCCACGAGCAACACGGACTGCGCCTGCAGGTCGTCAAAAATCCGTTCGGCCAGATGCACTGATGCCGCAGCCATCGACACCACACTTTCACCAATACCGGTGTTGGTGCGGATCTCCTTGGCAACCGCAAAGGCATGCTGGAAAAGACGATGCAGGTGGCTGCCGAGCGCCCCGACCTGCTCGGCCGTGCGGGCCGCCTCTTTCATCTGACCCAGAATCTGCGGTTCGCCCAGCACCATCGAATCCAGCCCGGCGGCCACACGCAGAGCCTGGCGCACGGCATCCTGCTCGGTGTGCTGGTACAAGTAAGGCTGGGCATCTTCAAGCGTCATGCCCGCATGCTGCATCCACCAGGCCAGCACCGCATCAACAGAATGGCCCTCGACATAGAGCTCGGTCCGGTTACAGGTGGATAGAATTGCCGCCTCGTTGGCCGCCCCCCGCTCACGCAGCGCATTCAGGGCATGCCCGACCTCTTCAGCGGCAATAGCCACACGTTCCCGGATCGCCAGAGGGGCCGTATGGTGATTCAAACCGATCAG
>CAZRYZ010000007.1:34983-37416 GCA_964604465.1 uncultured Dechloromonas sp.
CCCTTCAACCAGCTGGAGCCCGAAGCACGTGAACTGCTCCTGCGCCAGGTTAAAACGCGGCACTTTGATGCCGGGCAGATCATCCTGATGCCCGATGGCGTAGCACCCAAAGTGCTGACCATCATCGTTGAGGGTAAAGTACGCGCCAACGACCCGAACAATAGCGACCCGGATGGCCCGCTCACGCTTTCCCCCGGCGAATTCTTTCCGATTCGTGCCCTGTCCATGGGGCAGCCCTCAGCCTTCATTTTTACGGCCGCCACGCCGGTGGAAGCAGCAGAACTTCCCGCGTCCGACTTCAAGGCCCTGCTGGACCTAAGCCCGAGCTTTGCCCGCCACTGCAATAGCTACCTGGCGCGGCTGATTGATGAATCACGCAAGCAGCTCCAGGCCTTTTATGCCCAGAAAGCCAATGAGCAACAATCCCTGAACACCCGGCTGGCCGAACTGATCAAACGCCCGCCCGTGGCCATGCCGGCCGATGCCACCATCGAGGCGGTTGTGACCCGGATGGGTGAAGAAAACATCGGCTCGATGATCATCACGGATGCGCAGAACCGACCCATCGGGCTCCTTACCCAAACCGATATCCTGCGCCGGATCGTTCTCCCCAAAACACCCCTGGAACAACCCATCAGCGACGTCATGACGCCAGAACCGACCGTCATGTCGGTCTCGGCTTCGGCTTACGATGCCATGCTGGCGATGGCCTCCAAGGGGATTCGCCATCTCCTTCTCGTAGATGATGAGGGCCGACTAGCCGGGGTGATCTCCGAGAGAGATCTCTTTGCCCTGCAGCGCACCGGTCTCGGCCAGGTTCGCCGCAGCATCGATGCCGCCGAAAATGCCTACGATCTCAAAGCCGCCCTGCGCGATGTGCATCACACCGCTTTCGTCATGCTGGCCCAAGGCGTGGCTGCCGCCCAGCTCACCCGGTTTATTTCCACCCTGAACGATGCCATCACCGAGCGCGTCATTCACCTGAATCTGCGCCAGCACAATCTCGATGACATCGAGTGGAGCTGGCTGGCCTTTGGCTCGGAAGGGCGTGAAGAACAGACTGTCTCAACCGATCAAGATAACGGCATCGTCTTCCTGCTGCCCGAAGGCGCCGATCTCGAAGCCACCCGCAACCGCCTACTGGCGTTTGCCCGTGCCGTAAACCAGGACCTCGATACCATCGGCTTCCCGCTTTGCAAGGGCGAGATCATGGCCAGCAATCCGAAATGGTGCCTTACACTGCGCGAGTGGAAACAGCAGTTCACTCAGTGGGTGATGACTCCCAAGCCCGAGGCCTTGCTCAACGCCACCATCTTCTTCGACTTCCGGCCGCTCTATGGGCGGCACGACCTGGCCGACCAGATGCATGCCCACCTGTTCGCTGAAAGCACGAACAGCCCGGGTTTTCAGCGCATGTTGGCGGAGAATGCCCTGACGGCCACACCGCCTCTCGGCACGTTCCGGGACTTCAGCACCGTCGCTGATACCCATGGCCGCCCCTGTATCGATCTCAAGATCTCGGGAGCTCGCCTTTTTGTTGATGCGGCACGAGTCATGGCCATCACCCACGGCGTCTCCGATGCCAATACCGATGAGCGCCTACGTAAGACGGCGCACTATCGCGGGGGCGCCGGCAATGACCTCGATGCCTTGCTCGAGGCCTTCCACTTCATTCAGCTATTGCGCTTACGACATCAGCATCAAGAGATTGGTCAGGGGCGTGCGGGAGACAACCTGCTTCCGGTCAAAGAGCTCAACCAAATTGACCGGCGCGTGCTGATCGAAGCCTTCAAACAGGCCAAACTGATCCAGACCCGCCTCAAGATGACTTACCAGCTTTGACCGGTTACCGCCCCGCTCGGGCGGCAACACGCTTACTTGTCGGCCACCTCGGCCTAGGTATCGTCTGTCTTTTTCTTACGGCCCCAGGGTTCCATATGGGCGTGCCGGCGGATGATAAAGTCAAAAATGATCTTCATCCAGATCGTAGAGCCCGCCAGCGCGGACCAGGTTTCATAGGCCATGGTGCCACTCAGCACGCCAAAGATCGTAAAGCTGACGATCAACGCACCGACCAAATTGACTACGCCCGAAAACGGCGCAAACTTCTCAGGGTTCTTAGGGGGCATTCCGGATTTCAGCGCCACCTCGGAAAAATCACGCTTGACGAAAATACGCCAAGCACGCCGGTACCAAAAGAAGGCAATCGGAAATAGCGCCAGAAACAGCAGCCAGTTCAGCGCGGTACTAATATCAAAAACCATGCATCAGACTTTCAATGAATAAGGTTCAGATTCTAACCTAGAAAAACCCGTGGCTCGGCTCAAATAAATTTGGTTCTTTCAATGAGAAACGGCCCTGCCAAGGCAGGGCCGCTCTTTGCATCACGGTACCGGCTGGAACCGGTACCGCTTTCCTCGTTGCTCCTTAGTG
>CAZRYZ010000008.1:0-2188 GCA_964604465.1 uncultured Dechloromonas sp.
CCGACCCACCCGTCGTTGAAAAACCGGACCCGCAAGCGCTGGCGGAATGTCTGAAACAGTTGCCGCCTGATACGGTCGAGTCGGTGAGTGCGCACAATCAGCGCCAGTTTGATCAGTGGCGCTCGAAGGATCTGGACTAGGACGGATAGCGATCTTACTGAGGGACGGTGGTAGGCTCGGGCGGCGTAGTTAGCGCACCGGGTATTGTTGCGGTGGGTATGTCTGCGGGGGATGGCTTGCCATAGATCAGCTCCAGGGCATGCTCAACTTTCGGCGCCTGGCCAAAGCAGGATTTCACAGTTTCCGGATCCTGGTACCAGCGGCTGTTGCCATGCGCTTCATCCATGAAGGATTTCATGACAATGGCGATATCCGGGTTGGCGAGGCCAGCCGTGCGTAATTTTTCAAAAGCCAGGGAACAGGTGCGGGAAAGTTCTTTGCCCCTGGCGGTGGCCAGGATTCTTAGCTGACTGGGGGCAGAGTTGTTGAGAAGCTGCATGAAGTTATCGTGTGAGCCGGGAACTGCATGGTTGAGGATGCGCTCAGCCGAAATGTTTTCCCGGACACCCAGGAGCGCCAGGTCTTCCACCGCAGGATAGAAAAGGGTTCGGGCAAAACTGATGTCGAGGCGGATGGTAAAGAGATGCATTTTGTCTGCGGCAGGATCGGATTGCAGTTGTTGCACCTTCTTGTCGGAGACACTCCCGATCTGGTCGGCACGGTACACGGGGATCTCGATAGTACGCAGGCCTTTGCGCAGGTCTGACCAGTTGAGCGAGACGGGTACCCGGGCATCGGTCATGCCTTTCATGAGCTTGTTCGCCCGCGCTTCGGTATCCGAAAGTACCGAGTTACCAACCACCGCCGTGGCGCCCCCGACAATGGCTGAGGTGCCACCGGTAGCGACCAGGGTGGCTGCACCCAGGAGGAGTTTGGCGGAGCCGACATAGTCACTGCTGGCATCAACAGCGCTCCGTACGTTGATGGTGAGCATCAACTTGCCAGGGTTGAGGAGAGAACGGGTACCCAGGACGGCCATGGGCACGACCTGGATGGGCATGGTGCTGAGGGATGCGCATTCAGCCGCGTTCTCGCGCCCGTCAAAGGTGGCGATGGGAATTTCCATCTGATCCAGACGGCTCTTGAAGCCGCTGCCGGTGACGGAGAGGACCAACTGGATCTTGTCGGATCCCCAGAAGGTACTGGATGAGAGGCGGGCACAACTGCCTACCGGAACGACCTCGGAGGTGATGTTGACGTAGCCGTCACTACCTGGGCCATCCTTCAGCCACGCTGAGGGCTCCGACCGAATCAGTGTCGGGTGCATATCGGGAAAGAAAAAAGTACCCGCCAAGATGTTGGTCGATGCCAGGAGCAGGCCACAAAGCGTGAGGGCTCTGACCGGCTTTCGGATGGACACATTGGTTAACATGGTCGGCATTTTACGATGCGGCATGAGATGCGGCACGAAAAAAAAGGGCACCCGAGGGTGCCCCTTGGCTGCAAGCGATAAGGTGATCAGTTGCCAGAAGTGCTTGTGGCCGATTTCTTCCCGGCCTGATAGCCCGAGTTGTATTCAGCCTGCTTGGATTTCTCGTACTGGTCATACACATAGCCACCGGCTGCCCCGACGACTGCACCACCCAGTGCACCCCAGATCGGGTTGGCACCTGCGATGGCAACAATACCTGCACCGGCAGCGGCGCCAATGGCGCCACCCGAGAGGGTGCGTTGCTGGGTATCACTCATGCCTGAACAACCTGTCAGTGCAATCGCCATAGCAGGAACTAAAACAAATGCTTTTTTCATAGAAAACTCCTAATCAATGCTGTATTCGACTTACTTGGCCGATTTTGCAGTTTTGCCAGCCGGTTTGCCGCAGGGAAACTTATTGCCGAGGAAGCGCAGGATCGTGTCTGCAGCCGGTGCCTTGGCGTATTTCGGATTGGCATTCGCCCAGGTCACGTATTCCTGGATGACATCCTTACGGGGAGGGGCCGGCTGATTGACGCAGATAAACTTGGGTGACTTCTTATGTTGGCTGTAGACGAGGTAGGTGTCATAAACCGCCTGGCCATAGATTTCACAGGTGACGAAGGTGCCCTTGTCGCCAGAGCAGTAGCTGACGAGCTCTTCCGTGCTCATGGCCTGGCTGGCCTGTGCCGAAGCAGCGACACCCAGAGTGGCT
>CAZRYZ010000008.1:2288-34111 GCA_964604465.1 uncultured Dechloromonas sp.
CTAAAGTTACCGCCACGGCCGCCACCACTCAGGTTGTTGGCACGGCGTTGGGAGTCTGCAGACCAGTTGCTGGTACCGCTGCGGCTGCCACCGCGCCAGTTGTTATTGGTGTTGCGGTTGAAGTTGTTGAAGTTGTTGTTGTTGACAGTGAGCGAGTTGCCACCGCCCCAGCCGCCACCGCCCCAGTGGCAGCCGCCCCAGAGGGCGGCGCCCACCGCCATGCCGACACCAAAGGAGAGTAGGGCTGTTCCTGCCACATAACCCGGCGGGTAATAGGTTGCCGGTGGATAAGCCGGATAAGGCCAGCCGCCATAGACGGTATTGGGGTTATAGGCTGGTACGTAGACCACTTGCGGGTTGGCCGGCTGGATGACGATAGGCTGACCATTGCCACCACTCACGGTTTGCTGAGAGGTCGACTGCAGTGCACCGGATTGTTGTGCTTTGGCGCGTAGTCCCTGGATGGCATTCATCACATCTGATTGCTGGGCCAGAACGGCATCGCCGAGATTCTGGGTCCAGTTCAGTTGTGAGCCCATCATGCCAAGAACAGGGGGGAACGAAACCAGCGATTTGACGCTGGGATCCCAGTTCTGTTGTTGCAGGGCCTGGTTGAGTGCGTCGCCACTCAGGCGGCTGTTGGCTTTTTGCCAGTTGTAGGCTTCGGCCACTTCCAGCGGGTAGGTGGAGGCCATGAGGACCTGGGCCACCAGAGGATCCGGATAGAGTGCAATCGGCGCGACAAGAGAGGCTAACTGCGCCTGGCTGAGGTGCTGTTGCTGGCCGGAGGATTGTTGTGAATCCTGGGCATAGACCAGAGGCACGGCGGCCGGCATCGAAAGCGCTGCAGAAACCAGTCCCACCAGCAGGCGGGACGGCAGATTGAGGGGGTGTGAACGCTGCATGAAAAGATCCTGAGATAAAACCAGGTGCCTATACTAAACCATGTGGCTTGCTAAGGGATTTTTGCACCGCAAGTTGACATCAGTTAGGTTTTTTTACTAAATGAAGTCTCTGTACCCAACAGGAGAGTTCTATGAGAAAAAATAAACTGATCCATGCGGTGGCCATTGTCAGTTGCTCATGGTCATTAGCCGTGCAGGCGGCGCCTGAACAGAAGCCGGTCTACTTTGCCTCGAACTGCGCTAATTGTCATGGTACCGATGGTCATTCACCCACGGAAATCATGCCCAGTCTGGCCGGTCAGGATCGCCAGACCTTACTGGCCTCATTGCGAGCCTATAAATCCGGCGAGCGTGCCGGCACGATCATGCCCCAGTTAATGCAGGGCTACACCGATGCCGAGTTGCAGCAGCTTGCCGACTATTTTTCTGCACAGAAATAGGAGGGCGTGATGAATAATCCAATGAACCCGACACGTCGTCGTATTCTTCAGGCATTTGGCATTTCAACCGGTGCCGCGCTGGTTCCAGGTGTTGCCTATGCGGCCAACCAGTCGGCGCCGCAGGGTAAGGTGGTCATTATCGGCGGCGGGTTTTCCGGTGCTACCGCGGCGAAGTATCTGCGTAAGTGGAGCGACAATGGTATCGAAGTGACGCTGATTGAGCGCTCGCCTAACTATGTTTCCTGCCCAATGTCTAATGAGGTGCTGGGCGGTAACCGCGATTACAACACGCTGATCCAGACTTATGATGCCTTGAAGAAGAAATGGGGTGTCAAGGTGGTCAATGCTGAAGTGACTTCGGTTGACACGACGGCGCGTACGGTAAAAACCAATCAGGGGCAGTCGTTCAATTATGATCGTCTGATTGTGGCACCGGGTATTGATCTGATGTTTGACCAGATCAAGGGTTACGATGCCAAGGCGCAAAAGACGGTGCTCCATGCCTGGAAGGCGGGTCCGCAGACGCTGGCCCTTCGAAAGCAGCTTGAGGCGATGAAGGACGGCGGTACTTACGTGATTTCGATCCCGAAGTCGCCGTATCGTTGCCCACCGGGCCCTTACGAGCGAGCTAGTCAGGTGGCCTTTTATTTCAAACGGCATAAGCCAGCCTCCAAGGTGATTATTCTCGATGCCAACGATGGGATTCAGTCCAAGGGTAAGTTGTTCCAGGCTGCCTGGAAGACTTACTATCCGGGCATGGTCGATTACCGGCCCAACTGGAACGTGACTGAGGTGGATGCCCAGCGAAAGCAGGTCACCAGTGAGCTTGGTGATACGGTCAAGGCGGATGTGCTGAATATTGTGCCGCCAATGCGTGGTGGAGATATTGCTCAGAAGATCGGCTTACTGAATGTGAACCAGCGATGGGCGGGTGTGGACTGGGTCACCCTCGAATCCACGGCGGTGCCGGGTGTTCATGTGATCGGTGATGCGGTGTTTGCAGCACCGCAGATGCCCAAGTCCGGTCATATGGCCAATCAACATGGCAAGGCCGTGGCCTCGGCATTGGTGGAAATCATGGCCGGACGCGAAGCTTCGC
Organism: uncultured Dechloromonas sp.; assembly: GCA_964604465.1. Classification (GTDB taxonomy): domain Bacteria; phylum Pseudomonadota; class Gammaproteobacteria; order Burkholderiales; family Rhodocyclaceae; genus Fluviibacter. The sequence continues at coordinate 4,733 of CAZRYZ010000008.1, forward strand.
CGATGCTGATGGCGAACACCTGTTACTCGATGCTGGATGATATCCACGGGGTGCATGTGGCGTCGGTGCACCGCTATAACCCGGAACTGAAAGCCCCTCAGATTGTTCCCGGTTCAGGGGGGGTGTCGGGTGAGGCCAGCCTGATCGAGGGGCGATATACCCATGGCTGGGCAATCTCAATCTGGTCGGACACCTTTGGTTGATCTCTCTGGCGTCTTAACTGCGCCCCTGTTATGGTTCATGGCAGGGGCGTTTTTTCTATGAAGGTTTTGAGGCCATGAGTTACTACACGCTACAAACGGTGACACAGGTTCACCACTGGGATGACAAGCTTTTCAGTTTTCGTTGTACCCGTGATCCGGCCTTGCAATTTGAGAACGGTCAGTTTGTCCTGATCGGTCTGATGTTGAATGATCGCCCGCTGTTGCGCGCTTACAGTTTCGTTAATGCCAACACGGATTCCGAGCTGGAGTTCCTGAGTATCAAGGTACCGGATGGGGCATTGACCTCACAGTTGCAGCATATCAAAGAGGGTGACTCTCTGGTTGTTAACAAAACAGCCAAGGGAACCCTGGTGGTGCCAGATCTCAATGACGGCGCACGCCTGTTTCTCTTGGCAACCGGCACCGGCCTTGCCCCCTTTGTCAGTATCCTGCGCGGTGGTGAGGCTACCCAGCGATTCTCGGAGATCATCCTCGTGCACGGCGTACGCCGGGTTAGCGAACTGGCGTATCGAGAAGAGCTGGAAACCTTTGCAAAGCAGAAGGGTTGTTTCTACTATCCGACTGTCACACGAGAGCCCTTCGTGCATGAGGGTCGTATTCCGGCGTTGATCGAATCCGGTCAGCTCTGTCAGGACTTGGGGATCGCTCCCCTGAACCAGGCCACGGATCGGGTCATGATCTGCGGTAACGCTGCAATGCTCAATGACACACGGTCAATTCTGCAGGCGCAGGATTTCAAAGCTTCTTCGGCCAAGGGCCAGCCGGGCGATTTTCTGGTGGAGCATGCTTTTGCGGCGCAAAAACCCCACTAGCGCGGGGAGCGGCTTTTGCCCAGATGTTCAGGCTGGTCGTTGCACCAAAGCGCGATAGGCATGCCAGGTAGCATGGCCGGCAATTGGCGCGGTATAGATCAGCCCCAGAAAACCGGTCAGGAATCCTACGCTGATCAACACGACCAGAATCAAGGCCCAAACAACCATCGCGCCTGGATTTTTGGCAACGACCGCCAGACTCGTCAGTGATGCCGTAACGGCATCGGTCTTTCGGTCGTACATCATGGGAACGGCGACGACACTAATGGCGAACATGAACGCGGCAAAGATCAGCCCGATACCGAAGTAGACAAAAACGAACTCAAGGTTATCCAGACTAACGATGGCCTGAACAAAATCACCCATCTCGGGCAGTCCCGTGTTGTAAAACACGGCAAAAATCACGGCAGAGGCGCGTGCCCAGATTAGTGCAACCACGGTACTGACTAGCGCGAAGAGGGAAAGGTTCGACATATTGCCGCGCCAGACGGTGAGCGACTGACGCAGGCTGGGGGGTTGCTGCCGTTCTAGCTGGTCGGAGAGGTTGTACAAACCAATTGCCAGAATAGGGCCCAGAAGCATGAACGCACTGGCGGCCGCCAGGGTCAAACCAAAGGATGCTCCGTTGAAAAACGCGATGGTCCAGCCCATCAGGGCGAAGCAGACCCCATAGAAAAGGCTGGCGAATTGGGCACGGATCAGATCACGAAATCCGGCTTTCAGCCAGGTAAAGGGGGCGCTGACCGGAACCTCGTAAATCTCCGGCAGGCGAGATGGTGTCTCGGGCGTGGTGCTGTCGCTCATCGGGAGTTCCTTGGTGTAATGCTTTCCAACATACTAGGGATCAATTTATTTTTTGTCTAGGACAAACTGAAATTTTGTTGTATCGTTACCCATAGCGTACTTGAATTTCCGGCAAACCCGGCAAACGTCTACGAGTTAAAGGATTGGAGCGCCCATGAAACTGACTGATCTCCCCAGACCGCCAAGGGCAGAGGCATTTTCGATATCCCCGGACTGGTCTGGGCTTGATGAAGCCGCACTCCGGAGCTGCCTCAAGGCATATTTCACGGAGAGCTTTGACCGGTATGAGTCGTTGTTCGAGTGCCTGGCTTCCGATGAGGCGTTTTACCGGAAACCGATTCCGCTGCGTCACCCGCTGATTTTCTACTTCGGTCACACGGCCACCTTTTTCGTGAACAAACTGCTGCTAGCCAAATTGATTCCCGAACGGATCAATCCCCGCTTTGAAGCCATGTTTGCGGTCGGCGTTGATGAAATGAGCTGGGATGATCTGAATGATGCCCACTACGACTGGCCAGCAGTCGACGAGGTGAGGGCTTACCGGAATGAGGTTCGGGCGATGGTGACGCGCCTGATTGACGAAGCACCGCTCACATTACCGATGGGTTGGGATAACCCATGGTGGGCCATACTGATGGGGGTTGAGCACGAGCTGATCCATCTTGAGACCTCTTCAGTTCTGATCCGGCAGCATCAGTTGGACATGGTGCAGACGCATCTTGCATGGCAGCCCGCATTAATCGGTGCCTGCCCCCGTGAGCGGGCACCCGGCAATTCACTGCTGCCGGTGTCGGCAGGAAGCGTGACACTGGGTAAGGGAAGTCCTCACCATCAGCCGGTTGATGGCGATACGGATAGCCATCGATATGGCTGGGATAACGAATATGGTCAGCATCAGGTCGAGGTGCCTGCCTTCAAGGCCAGCCGCTATCTGGTTTCGAATGCCGAGTTTTATGAATTCGTTGACGCCGGTGGCTATGAACAACAGGACTTCTGGACCGATGAGGGCTGGAACTGGCGATGCTTTGCAGAAGCCACTTGTCCAACTTTCTGGCGACCACATCAGAACGGATGGAAGTTACGCCTGATGTGCGATGAGGTGGCCATGCCCTGGGACTGGCCGGTCGAAGTGAATTGCCATGAGGCGGCGGCCTTCTGTGCCTGGAAAGCGGTTCAGACGGGTATGCCTGTTCGCCTACCGACGGAAGACGAGTGGGCAAGACTCTATGACCTGGGTCAGGTTGATGTGGATACGCCGGCACAGCGCCGATTGGCCGGTGGTTGTAGCGCTGTCCCAGTCAACCGATTCGCCCACGGAGACTTTTTCGATGTGGTGGGCAATGCCTGGCAATGGACCTGTACGCCGATTTATCCTTTCCCGGGTTTCGAAGCCCATCCGTTGTATGATGATTTTTCGATTCCGACCTTCGATGAGCGCCATAACCTTATCAAGGGTGGAAGCTGGATCTCCTGCGGTAATGAAGCACTCCGGGCGTCACGTTATGCATTTAGACGACATTTTTTCCAGCATGCCGGATTCCGATATGTGGTCGGAGAGGCACCCGTGACCCCGCAAGTGTCACGATACGAAGAGGATGCCCTTCTGGCGCAGTATGCCGAGTTTCACTATGGGGCGACCTACTTTGAGGTGCCCAGTTTCCCGCAGGCTATTGCGAACATTGCGCTGGAGGCAACGCGGGGCAAGACCCGTCGGCGCGCCCTCGATATCGGTTGTGCCGTGGGTCGAACGAGTTTTGAACTGGCCAAGGGTGGGTTTGGGTCAGTCGTTGGCGTTGATTTTTCGGCCCGATTCATCAACCTGGCCGATGAACTCATCAACCGGGGTCTGGTTCGCTATGCGCTGGCGGATGAAGGGGAGTTACAGTCTTTCCGCGAGATCAGCCTTAACCAGTTGGGGTTCGCCGAATGTGCAAGCCGGGTTTCTTTTTTACAGGGGGATGCCTGCAACCTGAAGGCCGTTCATCAGGGATACGATCTCGTGATTGCGGCTAATCTGATCGACCGTTTGTACGACCCGCGTAAGTTCCTAGAGGATATCGGAAGCCGTCTCCAGTCCGGCGGGGTACTTGTGATCAGTTCACCTTACACCTGGTTGAACGACCATACCCCGCGCGATGCATGGATCGGGGGCTTTAAACGGGACGGGGAGCGCTACACAACGCTGGATGCACTACATGAGATTCTCGCGAGGGATTTTGTGCCCCTGGGGCAGCCCCAGGACGTGCCATTTGTGATCCGTGAAACGGCCCGCAAGTTCCAGCACACCGTTGCGCAGGTAACCTGTTGGGAGCGGCGATGAACAACACGTGCTGGGTATGGCTGCGTCCACCGTTGAAGCGGACGATTTTTGCGCTGCTTATTCTCTTTGCAATTCCCTCGGTGTACGCAGAAGCTAAGGATCTGACGCGTGAACTGGGGCTGCAACGGTATGGATCGGGCGAACTGCGCCGCTTTGGCTTTCTGATCTATGAGGCCCAGTTGTGGGGTGTCAGTAATGCTACCAATCCGGTGCAGCCGCCGATGGCCCTGCAGCTAACCTACAAACGGGAGATCGCAGGGAAGAAGATCGTCGAAGCCAGTGTGGATCAGATGCGGGCTCTCGGTGCCAACGAATCTCAGCTGGATGCCTGGGCGGCCGCCATGTCGCGGATCTTTCCAGACGTCAAACCGGGCGATCAGCTGGTTGGCATCTATCGTCCCGGATCGGCGACTTTTATCTATAACAATCGTGAAATTGGTGAGGTGAGAGATCCTGACTTCGCCCGGCTTTTTTTTGGCATCTGGCTGGACCCACGTACCAGCGAACCAAGACTTCGTGAAAAACTCCTGAGGTCAGGGGCCGGCTAATGCAACGGGGTCAGGTAGTCCGATACGGAGTCCTTGGCCTGCCGCTTGCCTTTGGAGCGTTGCCCATTTACATCTTCGTGCCGGATCTTTATGCCCGGAGTGGATTGCTGGGTTTGTCCGTGATTGGTCTGGTATTGCTCCTGACCCGTTTGCTTGATGCTGTTGCAGACCCACTATTCGGATGGCTGTCGGACAGGTTTCCACGCCGCTTGTTTTTTTACCTGGCCCTGGTGCCTTTCCTGCTGGGCTTCTTTGCGCTCTTCATGCCCTCTGGCGTTGCGGAATCTGTCCCTGTTGTCTGGTTGTCTTTAAGTCTGGCGCTCTGCACCCTGGGCTTTTCAGCGGCCATGATCGCCTTTCAGTCGTGGGGTGGGGATCTGGGTCGGGATTCGAAAGAACGTTTACAGCTCACGGGCTCACGCGAGGCATTTATTCTCATTGGTGTGGTGATTGCTGCAGTAATTCCTTCAGCCCTCTCCGATGATTTAACGGTGGGGATGCAACAGCTTCCCTGGTTCCTGCTGGCATTTCTGGCGCTGTCTCTGGCCTTTGCATACGGGCTGCCTGAGGGGAGTCGGCCCAGAGTCACCGAATCCTTATGGATGCAGATAAGGACGATTGTCAAGGATTCGATTTTTACACGCCTGCTATTCGTATTCTTTATCAATGGTGTCGCCTCTGCGTTCCCAGCGACGTTGTTTGTATTCTTTGTGGCTGACGTCCTCGGTGTCCCAGAAATGTCAGGATTGCTCCTGGGGACCTACTTTATAGCCGCGGCAATCTCGGTGCCATTCTGGGTCAGACTGGCTCAGGCCATCGGACGACCCAGAACCTGGATGTGTTCGATGGTGCTGGCGATGTTGTCATTTGCCGGCGCCGCTTTTCTGGGGGCCGGAGACTGGCTACCCTTCCTGATCGTTTGTATTGCAACCGGGGTGGCCGTGGGCACGGATCTGACGATACCTGCCTCATTGGTCGCAGATCTTGGTGAGGACCGGGGTGGCGTCGGTGCCTATTTCGGGCTCTGGAACCTTGTGGCCAAATTCAACCTGGCGCTGGGGGCTGGGATTGCGTTGCCGGTGTTGGGATATCTGGGTTATGTCCCCGGTGGTACGGATCATCTGGAAGTACTGGTCGGCGCTTATGTGCTCCTGCCCCTGACGCTGAAGGCGGCGGCATTGCTATTGCTCGCGCGCTGGCAACAGATCCTGGCTTTCAGGTCGCATGTGAGTTCAAGTCACTGAGCCCGGAATCAGGCACGGATCATTCGTTGTAACCCACGCATCATTACACCAATCACTGGTATACGGCTATAAAGCTCTTCGGCAGCGTCCCAGTAGTCTCGATGAAGGGTAACTTGCCCCATTTCATTGAAGGCGAGGTGGGACACGCCTTCCAGAGATACCGCCGATTTTTTGCAACCCAATCCTTTAAATCGGAAGCTGAATGTCCAGAACAGCACAGCATCACCTTCGCCGACCAGATAACGGGTCACCTTAAACGCGGGGTGATGGACCTGGGTAAACATATGCGCGAATATGCGTTGAATGCCTTGCAGATTACCGACATGATTAAACGGATCACGAAAGGATGCCTCCGTTGCGTAGAATTCGCCGAACCGAGAGACATCTTCGGGTCGTAATCCCTCGTAAAACGGGATCAGGGCTTCTACAGCATTTCGGGTTTGTGCAGTCGTCAAAGAGCTCATTTTGATTCCTTGGCAGGGTTACCCGGGGTGAGGGTATTCGACCGGGGAAGGACGGGAACAAGCCGTTGTACCAGCCTCAGGTACCAGGAAATAGGCAGGATGCGCATCAGCTTCATGAAACGGGTAAACCGCTTCGGAAAGTGAATCTCGAAAAGACCCCGGGCAAAGCCATCGAGGATGGACTGGGCGGCCTCGTCGGGCTCGATCAGTGCGGGCATCTGGAAATCGTTCTGGTCGGTTAAACGCGTCCTGACGAAGCCGGGGTTGATCACCCAGGTATTGAGGCCCATGGGATGCAAATCTACCCAGAGCGATTCTGCAAAACTGATCAAACCTGCTTTGCCAGGGCCGTAGGTCAGAGCCCGGGGTAATCCGCGATAGCCGGCTACGCTGGCGACATAGGCAAATCCACGAGGACGTCCGTCTTCGGGCATCGAGAGGAGTAAAGGTAGCAGTTCGGCGGTGGCATCGATCGGTGCAAGCAGGTTCACCGTTAAGGATCGGTTCGCAAGATCGGCGGATAAGGTGTCAATGCGCACTGGATCATATGACCCTGCATTGAAAAGGATCAGATCAATGCCATGCCATCGTTCACGAATCTGCTCAATAGCCGCTTTCATATCAGATCGATTACATACATCAACCGGCAGTAGATGAATGTCGGGCGAGGTTTTAAGCGTCCGGCACTGTTCTGCTACGAGACTGAGGGCTTCAGCGTTGCGGGCCGAGAGCGTCAGTTGAGCGCCCTGGGCCGCAAGGGCGCGTGCTAGTGCCGCTCCGATGCCTGAAGAGGCGCCAATCAGCCAGACTCTAAGACCCGGCCAGTCGCTGGCGGTAATGGGTTGATTCAATCGTCGGACCATGAGTTCAGGGGGGTAGAGGTTAAGCGGCTTGGGGTTTAAGGAGCTAATCGCTAATCTGTTTTATGGACGTTTGACGAATGTCAAGGTGACTTCACCAAGATCGAATCCCCATTTGGACATGGTCGAACGATTCAGCATTACGCGATCATCCATCAGGAACATCCAGTCATCGAAGTCAACGTGGTAGACCTTGTCGTCAACGGGGAGCGCAAGCACATATTGCCAGCGCAACGAATTGCCTGCCTGTTCGCCAGTGGCTTCGCCGATCACATCGGATGCAGTACCCCGGTAAGTATGGGGGCCGGTCCGGGTGATGGTCCAGACCCGTTGTTGGGTCGATCCATCACTGTAAGTGAATCGCTCATCCAGTGTGCCGATATCCCCTTGCCAATGGGCATCAATGACAACATGAAAACGTTTGACAACCTCACCGGAGCGTTTCTGGAACATGCCGTAAGCATCCAGGGTTCCGTTGAAGTAGGTTCTGAGGTCTAACTCGGGAGCCTGTTGTGCGTACTGACTGACCGAGACACCGGCGCAGCCATTCAAACCAATGAGCGCACAGAGCGTGAGAATTGGCCGCCGCCAGTTGAAATGGCCTCGTGTCATGACGCGGTCCCTGTGTGTTGTAAGGTGTATTGATGAACATCGATAGAACCTGCCCGGAAACCGGCTTCACAGTAAGCCAGATAGAAGCGCCACAGCCGGATAAACCTGTCGTCAAAGCCCTGGGCTTTGACGTCTAGCAGTCGGTCCATAAACATGTCGTGCCAGAGTGCCAGGGTCTTTGCGTAATGGGATCCAAAGGCCAGATCATCAACGACATGCATTCCGGCATGTGCAGCCTTTTCCTTGAATACTCTGGGAGACGGAAGCATGCCGCCCGGAAATACATGGCGCTGAATAAAGTCGGTTCCCTTCCGGTACTGTGGAAAAAGCTGGTCATCAATGGTGATGACTTGAATGAGTGCTGTGCCGCCCGGTTTGAGCAGCCGTTGCAGGGTGCGGAAGTAGGTTGGCCACCAGCGTTCACCCACCGCTTCGAACATTTCTACCGAAACGATATGATCATATTGACCCGTCATGTCGCGATAGTCGGTCAGAAAAAACTCGGCGCGGTCATCCCAATGACCCGATCGTGCGCGGTTTCTCGCAAACTCCTGTTGCGCTGGCGACAGGGTCAGTCCGGTGACCCGGGCTCCTAGGGTCGTTGCCTGTTCGGCAAAGCCGCCCCAGCCGCAACCGATTTCGAGGATATGGTCGCCGGCTTGAACCTCCAGAGATCGGATCATGCGCTGGTTCTTGGCGCGTTGTGCCTTGGCCAAGTCGGGCCATTGCGCAAGATCCGGATTGGCATGGTCGCTGAACAATGCGCTGGAGTAAGTCATGGTGTCATCCAGCCAGAGCCGGTAGAAATCATTGCCGAGATCATAGTGCGCCATGATGTTGCGTTTGCTGCCCTGTCGGGTGTTGGCCCGCAGTTTGTGCAGTACCCAGGCACCCAAGAGTTGCCAGCGCTTTCCATGGATGGCCTGTTGTAGTTCATCCCGGTTCTGGCTGATAAGGGTGAGCAGCGATGTCAGGGACTCTGTTCCCCAAAGCCCCTCAATGAAGCTCTCTGCGGCCCCAATATCGCCACGGGACAGCATGTCGTCAAATACCGACCATTCATGGATCACTAGATCAACGCTAAGGCCGTCATGGTTTTCGCCACAATAGTGATGGGTGCCATCGGGCAATCGGACAACAATCTGACCGTGTTTGATTCGGTCAAGCAAAGCAAGAACCGCTCTGGCATTTGCAGGGAGACGATTTGTAACCTTGGTGGCTTTACCGAACAACGCGCCTCTTGCACTAACAGAAACGGGAGATTCGGTAATCGCTTCGCTGCGCGTATTCATGAGGTGGTCTCCTTGAGCGGGGGGGCGGGTTTAGTATGAAAGGTCACTTTGTGAAGCCAGAGCCGAAGAGCCTGCCAGTGAATCCTGAGAATTACACCGAAGGTCAGCAGGGGGAACCTAATCAGGGCTTTGCGGAGGGACTGGGCGCTGAGGGTGACGGCATATCCTTTCAGCCAGGTTCTCAGTCCTGGCTGACCACCAGCGGCATTGGATGCCGTGTTCTCCTGCCCGCTCTTTGTGGGCTGTCCATTAAGTTGGATGTAGTTGATGATGGCAATGGGCATAGTCGGCGTTCCGCCGAACCGGAATTCATAATGGCCCTCTACCGGAAAGAATGGGGAAACATGGAAAACCTTGGTCGCCAGCAGCTGCTCGCCGGGCAAGATGGGTCGTTGATCCCGGTGAGAGACAAGATAGTGATGCCGCTCACCGAAAGTATTGCTGACTTCGCAGATGACGGCACGCAGAGCGCGGTCAGTATCGTGGCAGAAGTAGAAGCTGACCGGATTGAATAGGTAGCCGAATAGCCGTGGCATCGTTTGCAGCATCACTTCACCATCTCGGGTTACATCCCCGAGATGATGATCGGCGAGTATTCGTCGCACCCACGGAAGCAGCTCGCTACCATCCCTGGGCCCGTAGTCTTTGTTGAGAATCTGGCAGAGACCTCTCCGATTGATGGCCAATCCGGTGGCATTGAGGGATGAAATATGGCGAAGCGGAAGACGCAAAAAGAACAGCGGATAGCGAAAGATGTTTCGCGTCGGCAGGGTGCGGGCATGCATCACCTCGCCGGTGCAGACCGTTGGTGTTAGCCAAGTGAGGGGTTGAGGGTTCATGCGGGTGCAATCGCAGGTTCACCCTCTGCCGGGGTGATGGTGTTCAGGCTGGGTTGCTCCCCCAAGATCCAGTCGGGCAATGGCGCCAGCTGCCCGGCGGCTCTAACTGCAGATGCGAAACCATCCTCATGAAATCCGTAACCAAGCCAGGCACCGGTGTAGAAGGTATGGTTCTGACCCGACAGTTGTTTGAGTATGGTTTGAGCATTAATGGCGGGGCCATCAAATACCGGATGTGCATAATGGATCTGCCGCAGGGTCTTTTCCGGTGCAGGCTCCTTCCATGGGTTGAGTGTGACGATAACGGGTGTCTGGGTCGGAAGCGGCTGGAGTTTGTTGAGAAGATAGGAAACGCTGACCGGTTGCTTTCCATCTTGTGCCGATAGTTTGCGGTCTGGGGCTGCGTAATTCCATGCGGCCCATGCTTTTGTGGATTGGGGAAGCAGTGAGGTGTCCGTATGCAGGACTGCGCGGTTGGGCTGGTAGGCAATGACCGACAGTAACGCTATCTCCTGTTGAGTCGCGTCTTCACCAAGGAGCCGCAGTGCCTGGTCACTGTGGCAGCCCAGAATGACTTTATCAAACTGGTGACTTTCTTTGGCCGTGTGGATAGTGACGCCCGTAGCCGAACGCTCGATACGTGTGACTGCGGCATCCAGCTCGACATGGCCACCGCACCGCCGGATGGCGTCGATCAGAGCCGTTACGTAAACGCGGGAACCGCCCGAGATCGTCATCCACGTTGGTCGGTTGACGATCTGTAACAGACCATGGTTATGACAGAAGCGCACAAAGGTGTGAAACGGATAGGCGAGCATCTGCTGCGTCGGGCAGGACCAGATTGCCGCGGCCATCGGTAGTAGATAATCTTGACGGAAAGGCGCGCTGTAATGGTGACGATCGAGGTAGGTCCCCAGCGAAAGATCACGAAGTGCCGGGTTATCGAGGTCAGCAGTCGCCTGACGATTGAACCGGAGTATGTCCCATAACATCCGCCAGAACGATGCTTTGAAAAGATTTCGCCGCTGGGCGAAGACCGAATTCAGGTCTGTACCGGCCCATTCAAGTGCGGCATCACCCACCTTGACCGAAAAAGACATGTCACTTTTGACGACGGGGATCTGCAGATGGCTGAAGAGCCGGCAGAGCAGGGGATAGGTGCGTTCGTTAAAAACCAGAAATCCCGTGTCAACCCCGAATTGGCGTCCTTCCAAGGTGATATCGACCGTATGGCTGTGGCCTCCGGGGCGGTCATCTGCCTCGAAGACCGTGACCTCATGATGCGAACTGAGCAGATACGCACTGCCTAGTCCGGAAATGCCGCTGCCAATCACTGCAATTTTCTGACGCATCAGAAGACTCCTTGAGGTTTCATACGACCGACCGCCGAAGCAGTCTGGGGGCTCAGCATCTTTTCGATAGCCCCGGTGAGGGCTTTGCTTTCGGGAGCAATCTGACTGCCAAAACTTAATACCTGACGCCCATCGCGACTGATCAGGTATTTGTGAAAGTTCCAGGAAGGCGTTTCCCCGGTGATCTTGCCCAGCCCTTGAAACAAGGGGTTAGCGTTAGGACCGCGGACATGGGATTTGGCAAACATGGGAAACCGGATGCCGTAGGTGTTCTGACAGAAGTCCGCAATTTTTTTGTTGCTGCCGGGTTCCTGTTGTCCGAAATCGTTAGAGGGAAAGCCCAGAACAACGAAACCCTGTCCCTTGAAACGTTCGTACAGACGTTCGAGACCATCGTATTGATGGGTAAAACCGCAATAGCTGGCCGTATTCACGACGAGAACAACCTGCCCTGAGTACTGGCAAAGCGATTGAGGACTTTCATCCTGTAGTTTCGGGTACGTGCTCTTTAGTAATTCGATGCACCGGTTTTCCGGAGGGGCATCAGTGGGCGTGCCCCGCGCCGAAAGGCTGCCAAACAACATCCCTGCCGTAATCAGACAACCGATGGTGACCGTTTTGATGGATCGTTGAATTCTTTTCATTTGTCTAAGACATAATTGTTTACAACTGAAAAATATGCCTTAAAATGACACTTGTCAACAACTTGTCGTAGACAAAAAATGGATCCTATAGATTTAGATTCCTTTATGCACATCGCCGAGGTCGAGCGGGATACGGGCATTGGCAAAGACACCTTACGTGTCTGGGAGCGTCGGTACGGGTTTCCCCAACCTCTACGTGATGACGACGGCGAGCGCATTTATCCGACCGATCAGCTGGAAAGGCTTCGAATCATTCGAAGACTACTCGACAAGGGAATGCGCCCGGGCAAGGTGATCGGCCTGCCGATGGATGAACTGAACGAGTTGTTGGACAGCCATACCGTCAAAATCGAAGATCAGGCGCATTTTGCATTTTGCAGCGGATTGCTCAAGCTGATCCGTCTGCATCGTGGGCAGGATTTGCGTGACAGCCTGAACCGGATCCTCGTCAAAGAAGGCCTACAGAACTTCATTATCAGAACCGTTGTTCCCATGAATAGTCTGGTGGGTAATGCCTGGTTGCGGGGTGAGCTGTCGATTCCCGAAGAGCATCTGTATACAGAACAAGTCCAGAATGTGATTCGGCATGCCATCCAGTTGCAGGTGGCCGGGACGCACCCCCCGAGAATTCTTCTGACGACTTTTCCTGATGAAGAGCATGGCCTGGGACTGCTTATGGTCGAGGCCCTTTGTACGACCGAAGGGGCACAATGTATTTCTCTAGGTCCGAGAATTCCACTGGCTGATATTGCCCGATACGCACAGGATGGCAGTTTTGATGTGGTGGCGGTTTCATTCAGTGCCGCCTATCCAAGTCGTGATCTTGTGCGAGATCTGACTCACTTCCGTGCAATGCTCCCCAAGCATTTGTCGATCTGGGTCGGCGGGGCAGGGGTTAATCAACGCCGCATCGATCTACCCAATGTCCGGGTGCATACCGATATTACGGGGGTGCCCGAGCTAGTTTCGGCTTGGCGCCTATCGCACGATCACTAATCCCATGATCAACAAGGAGAAACTCATGAACAAGATTGCATTGATCACGGGTGCCGCTGGTGGGCTGGGTCAGGCGCTGGCGAATCGTCTGGCTGATGAGGGCTGGCAACTGGTGGTGACCAGCCGAGAGGCGCAACGCCTCAAAGATGCTTTTGGTGATAAGCATCTGCAGATTGCAGCCGATTGTTCGACCCCGGAAGGCGCGAAACATATTCTGGAGGTTGCTGCTACTCAGGGGCTAATCCCACAGGCATTGGCCCATTGTGCGGGGAACATTCGCCTCGGTGCTTTACACCGGATGAGTGAGACTGAGTTCCGCGAGACACTCGATGCGAATCTGGTCAGTGCGTTTCATACCCTGGCAGCATTTATCGGTAACCTGCGGCAGCATAATCTGCCGGGGAGTGCCGTGCTGGTTTCCTCGGTCGCTGCCCAGATCGGTACGCCCAATCACGAAGCCGTCGCTGCGGCAAAAGCCGGTGTCGAGGGTCTGGCCCGAGGGGCCGCGGCCACCTATGCGCCTTACGGTATCCGTGTCAATGTGGTGGCGCCGGGTATTATGGACTCACCGGCAACGCGTGCGATCCTAGGTAGCGATGCGGCGCGGAATGCAGCTGCAAAACAATACCCATTGCCCGGTATTGGCTCGACGGATGAACTGGCCGATCTGATGAGCTGGTTGATGTCAGTCCGCAGTGGTCGGGTGACTGCCCAGGTCTGGTCGGTGGATGGCGGATTCACTGGCATCCGCCCCTTGGTCAAGTAGGGGAAGTAAATGCATCGACATTCGCTACCCATGACCGTCGGTCTGCTGGGTTACGGTGGGTTGATTCCATTTGTGGGACTTGCACTATTGTCGATTGGAGAACCCGCGCACGGAATTCTCTATCGGGGTGCGCTTCTGCTCTATGGCGCGGTGATCCTGAGTTTCATCGGTGCCATCCACTGGGGCATCGCGATGTTTGCAGATCGCCTAGACGAGCCAACACGGCGTAGCTGCTACATATGGAGTGTTGTGCCCTCACTGATGGCATGGAGCACTTATGTTTTGTCACCTATCGGCGCGGCAATGATTCTGATCCTGGGATTTGTTCTTCAGTATTGGCGTGACCTGTCCCTGCGTCAGCACATTTCCCTGCCAAACTGGTATTTACCCTTACGTATACGTTTGACTTTGGTTGCTTGTGGTTGTCTGTCAGTTGGGGTGTTACTACCTGTTCTGCGATGAAGTCCCTTGCCTCTCTGGGTAGGAGCGGGATTCTCCGATAGCAAGCAAACGAAATGTCTCTGGCGAGATACCGGCTTCCTGTCGAGATCTCGCAAGGGCAACCGGTGGTTCGTCTAGGGATTCGTCACTGAGCCCATCAAAGGTGCCCCAGTGGATGCCGAAAGCCTGTTTGGCACCAATCGTTTTGAAGACTTGAATCGCCTCTTGAGGGTCGATATGTGCGCGCTTCATGAACCATCGAGGATCATAAACCCCGATAGGAATGGCGGCCAGATCGAAGCCGCCATGTTGCCGCCCAATGTCAACAATATCAGGTGAATAAGCCAGATCGCCGGCAAACCAGAAACGGAATTGCTCATTCTCGATCGCCCAGCTGCCCCAGAGTGTTTCGTTCCGGTCAAACGGTGAGCGTGCCGACCAGTGTTGTACAGCGAGAAAGCGGATCATGCTGGGTCCGTGCTTTCCGGAAATGGATTGGCGTTCATCCCAGTCCATGGCAAACACGTTCTTTCCGGGGCCGCTGATGATGGCTCCGGGGACATGATCGGCAAACCAGAGATCCACACCGAGTGGGACGTAAAATTTTGGCGCGCCACCCTGCTGAAGCGCGAGCCGCCTGACAGTGTCGAGATCTAGGTGGTCGTAGTGGTTGTGTGAGATAAAGACAGCGTCAATGTGAGGTAATTGCTCGAACGGGATTCCCGGTGGCTGAGCCCGTTTAGGGCCGAACGGCGGGATGGGCGAGGCGTAGTCGGCATAGACCGGATCAAACAGCATGTTGAGACCGTTGCTTTGGTAAAGCACGCTGGAGTGGCCAATCCACGTGACTTGAGCTGTTCCCTGGGGGTTGTGAAGACGCGTTGGGTCGACCTGAGTTTGAGGGGTTGGCATCTTTGCCGGTTTGGGCAGACCTTCAGTAATACGCGTCCATTGCCACTGCAAAAAGTTTTGACTGTGTGAAAGGTCGGCGTAGCGATTCTTGAAACGGCCATCCTCATCACGGATTGATTGTGCGGTTGCCGCAACCGGAATTGATAGAAGGGCACCGGCAAGCAGTGCACGACTCATTAGTAATAGGCTGCAACGCAACATGATCTGATAGCTTTGACCTATGGGGGATATACGCAAATACGATTGGACGCTACGGCATCAGAAGTTTACATTCTGATCATGTCTCATTCATGAGGCAATGACCATCTTCCAGAATTTATCCGCAATAACGGTTCATACAAGGAGTGCACTATGTCATCCCAGGGAAAATGCCCCATCATGCACGGCGCGATCACCGAGAGCGGTGCGGCGAATAGCAACGTGGCCTGGTGGCCGAAATCGTTGAATCTGGATATCCTGCATCAGCATGATGCCAAGACGAACCCCATGGGTCCATCGTTTGATTATCGCGATGAACTTGAAAAACTAGATGTCACTGCGCTCAAGAATGATCTCAAGGCTTTGATGACTGAAAGCCAACCCTGGTGGCCAGCCGATTGGGGGCATTATGGTGGTTTGTTCATCCGGATGGCGTGGCACTCGGCGGGCACCTATCGCATTGCCGATGGTCGAGGTGGCGCTGGTACCGGTAATCAGCGTTTCGCACCGCTCAACTCCTGGCCGGATAATGCCAACCTCGACAAAGCGCGCCGCTTACTCTGGCCAATCAAGAAAAAATACGGCAACAAAATCAGTTGGGCCGATTTAATGATTCTCGCCGGTAACATGGCTTACGAGTCGATGGGTCTGAAGACCTTCGGCTTCGCTTTTGGCCGTGAAGATATCTGGCATCCGGAAAAGGACATCTACTGGGGTTCGGAACGCGAGTGGCTACAGAAGAGTGGCGGTGAGGGAAGCCGTTATTCAGGGGAACGTGATCTTGAGAACCCCCTGGCGGCTGTGATGATGGGGCTGATCTATGTGAACCCAGAGGGGGTAGATGGTCAGCCGGATCCGCTCAAGACCGCGCGGGACGTGCGCATTACTTTTGCCCGCATGGCCATGAATGATGAAGAGACTGTGGCGCTCACCGCCGGTGGCCATACTGTGGGCAAATCGCACGGTAACGGGGATGCAGCCAATCTCGGTCCGGCACCGGAGGGCGCCCCTATTGATGAGCAAGGTCTGGGCTGGATAAATCACAAGACACGCGGTATTGGTCGTGACACCGTGACCAGCGGTATCGAGGGTGCCTGGACCAGTCACCCGACCCGGTGGGATAACGGCTACTTCGATATGCTGCTCAATCACGATTGGGAGTTGACCAAGAGCCCGGCAGGCGCCTGGCAGTGGAAGCCCGTTAACATCAAGCCGGAAGACATGCCGGCGGATGTTGAAGACAGCAGTATTCGCTGCATGCCGATGATGACGGATGCGGACATGGCCATGAAAATGGATCCGGAATACCGCAAGATCTCGGAGCGCTTCCACAAGGATCCGGCTTATTTCAGCGAGGTGTTTGCCCGCGCCTGGTTCAAACTCACCCACCGCGACATGGGCCCGAAAGCACGTTATATCGGACCGGATGTGCCCAAGGAAGATCTGATCTGGCAGGACCCTGTGCCGGCTGGCCGGACGGATTATGATGTTGCCGTGGTCAAAGGCAAGATTGCCGTCAGTGGTCTTTCTGTGAGCGAGATGGTCAGTACGGCCTGGGATAGTGCCCGGACTTTCCGTGGCTCGGACAAGCGCGGTGGTGCCAACGGCGCACGCATTCGACTGGCACCCCAGAAAGACTGGGAGGGCAACGAGCCTGCCCGTTTGGCTAAGGTGTTGGCAGTTTACGAGAAGATCGCAGCTGAAACAGGCGCCAGTGTTGCTGACGTCATTGTGCTTGGTGGCTCGGTCGGGATCGAGCAGGCTGCTAAGGCTGGAGGTTTTAATATAACAGTGCCTTTTGCACCGGGTCGGGGAGATGCCACCCAGGCACAGACCGATGTCGAATCCTTCGAGGTGCTTGAACCGCTGGCCGATGCTTATCGTAACTGGTTAAAGAAGGACTATGTGGTCACCCCCGAAGAGATCATGCTGGACAAAACGCAGCTACTGCGTCTGACCGCACAGGAGATGACAGTGCTGGTGGGGGGCATGCGTGTGCTAGGTACAAACTACGGTGGCAGCAAGCACGGCGTCTTTACGGATCGCGAAGGGGTGTTGAGTAACGACTTCTTTGTGAATCTAACAGACATGGGCTACACCTGGAAACCGACGGGGCGCAACAGCTATGACATCGTTGAGCGCGATACAGGTAAAACCCGCTGGACGGCGACTCGGGTCGATCTGGTCTTCGGTTCCAATTCGGTCTTGCGGGCGCTGTCTGAGGTCTACGCCCAGGACGATAACCGTGAGAAGTTTGTCAACGACTTTATCGCGGCCTGGGTCAAGGTCATGAATGCGGACCGGTATGATCTGAAGCATTGATCTGGTTCCAGCGTTCTGCTGCGGTCAGAAACGGGGGGCGTTCGCGCTCCCCGTTTTCTTGGGACTTGCGGGATGACATATACTGCGCAAGTTTGAATAGATCTTTCGTTGCCTGTGAACAATCCTCGTCCGCCTGTTAATCTGAAAACGCTACCCAGCTGGTTGCTGATTGCTCTGGTCTGGTTGATTTCAAAACTGCCACTGCGTGTCATTCGCCTGATTGGTGCGTTTTTCGGGGTGATTCTCTGGGCGCTGGCGCGACAGCGACGTTTTGTGGCACTGACCAATCTCCGTTTGTGTTTCCCCGAGATGACCGATGCCGCCCGCAAGCGCCTCGTCTTCAAACACTGCATCCGCTTTGCTCAGGCCGTTCTGGATCGATCATTAATGTGGTTCGCCTCGGAATCGCGCATCCGCCGCATCGTCAGGCAACATAATGAAGAGCGCCTCTATAGCGATGATGGCCGGCCGACACTCGTGCTAGCACCCCATTTTGTCGGTCTTGATGCGACAGGCACCCGTGCCTCGATGATGGGTTCGTGGATCAGTATGTATGCCCGCCAGAAAAATCCGGTGCTCAACTATATGCTCTTGCATGGCCGCGCCCGTTTTACCAATCCCGTGCTGGTATCCCGCCAGGACGGCCTGCTGAAAGTAGTAAAGGCTATGAAGCGGGGTACGCCTTTCTATTACCTACCGGATCAGGATTTTGGTCCGAAGGATGCCGTTTTTGCGCCGTTCTTCGGGTTTCCTGCGGCGACGGTGACCGGGGTGTCACGCCTGGCACAACTCACGAATGCGCGGGTTATCGCCATTGTTTCGAAAATGGTGCCGGATGGCTATGAATCTTATTACACAGAAGCATGGGAAAACTTTCCCGGGGCTTCGGTTGAAGAAGATACGGCACGCATGAATCGGTTCATCGAGTCCTGGGTGTTACAGATGCCGGACCAGTATTTCTGGTTGCACAAACGTTTCAAGACCCGTCCTGAGGGCGAGCCCAGTGTCTACGGAAAACATCATCGCTGAGTTTGATTGGCGTGTGGCGCTCCCATGGGCGTCGCTGCTGTCAGTGCCTATCGTTATCTGGGCTTATGTTACTCATGGACCGACCCTATTGGGCCTGTGCTGGTTAATTTTTGGGTTGGGGCTACTGCTGCTGGGGCTGATTGATGCACAAACAAAATTGCTGCCCGACATCCTCACCCTACCGCTGATGTGGCTTGGCATCGTGATGCAGCTATTCGATGCCACACGAACCGTAGGCCTCGAAGCTTCCGTCTGGGGTGTGCTCGTCGGTTACCTGCCGCTCTGGATTTTGGCTCACCTTTATGTATTGATTCGCCACCGGGAGGGGTTAGGGATGGGAGACCTGAAACTGTTGGCGGCCATGGGCGCCTGGTCTGGTCCGGTTATTATCCCCGGTGTCATCTTCCTTTCATCGCTGATGGCTATTCTCGGTGTTCTTGCTATCGGGCTATTCCGACGAAATAAAGGAAGTCTTTCCGCCGAGTTCCCTTTCGGACCATGGATTATCATTGCCTACATGACAATGGTGGTTTCTGATCTTAAGATATCGCTGTTCTGATTTAACTGCCTTGCACCGTTGGGAGCGTTGACTGTTATGAAATCCCCACACGTCGTTATGTGCCGGTTTACTGCATTGCTGGTTTTTGCCGCCACCCTGGTAGCCACGGGTTGTACAACGCTCGCGCGCGAAAATGCCGTGCCGCAGCGCCTGCACAGCAAAGTTGAAATTCCGGGAATGCCGGGGGTGCGCTATCAACCGTCTAGTCAACAGGGTTTGATGGAGATGGTGGCGGATATTAGAAAAGGTATGCGTGATCAGGGCTTTCACGTGGCTTTGAATACCAAGGTCAACTATCTATCGATTTCAGGTGGCAGTGATAACGGTGCCTTTGGTGCCGGTTTGCTCACGGGCTGGAGTGAGCGGGGTGATCGGCCCAACTTTGACCTGGTCAGTGGGGTGAGTACTGGTGCGATGATTGCACCGTTTGCCTTTCTCGGCCCCGACTACGATTATGTTATCCGTCGTGTATTTACCGAGGTGGATGCCTCGGACATATTTATCAATGATGGTCTGATGGGCGCGTTGTTCAGTGATTCTTTTATGGACACATCGCCGTTGTTCAAGCTCATCAAGGAATACGTCAATGAAGATCTGCTCAAAAAGATCGCTTATGAATACAACGTCAACAATCGTTGGTTGCTCATCGCATCAACGAATCTAGACGTGGGCATACCCGTGATCTGGAATATGGGCAAGCTGGCCAGTGTGGGGACGCCTGAATCGCTGCACCTGTTCCGTAAAATTCTTCTGGCATCTGCTGCGATTCCGGGTGCTTTTCCGCCGGTCATGATTGATGTCACAGCGGAAGGTAAGGACTATCAGGAAATGCATGTGGATGGTGGCGCGGCGATGGAGGTGTTTCTCTACCCTCTGGCGCTCGGCAATGAGGTCAAGAGAGCACATGTTCTCAAGGATAACCGCAACCGCCAGGCCTACATCATTCGTAATGCCCGGCTGGATTCGGAGTGGCGTCAGATTGAACGAAATACCCTGACGATTTTAGGTCGAGCCGTGGATCAGTTGATTCAGGCGCAGGGTTACGGCGATTTACAGCGGATTTATCTGACGACGCGACGGGATCATGTCGGGTTTAATCTGGCTTATATAGGCCCGGACTTCAACGTGCCTCACAATCAGTTGTTTGACCGTAAGTACATGAATGCTCTTTTTGACTATGGCAACCGACTGGCGAAGGCGGGCTATCCTTGGGAGCACTCGCCCCCGGGCTTTAACCATGCATTGGATTACGATGTGATGGAGCAGGTTCAGCGCCAGGAAGCCGCGTTGCAGATGGAGAAGATCAAGTAATAAAGCTTGGCCGGCTTTATGAAAAAACCCCTGTCCGTATGAACGGTACAGGGGCTAAAGGAACGCCAGGGGGGAGATGCCATGGCGCCCCGAACGAGGCCTTGCTGCTTTACTGAATTTGCTGAATTCCTGCTAATACCCAGCCACCCTGACCATGAACTGGTTTGGTCAGGTGCCAGATTTCATCGATGGCTACCGGTGCGGCATCGGCCTCTTCACGCAGCATGCCCGTGAATCGGACACTGACAATGTGGCGGTGGCTGTCACCAGACACTTCCAGTATCTCGGCGTTCAGCGAGACGATGTCAGTTTTCTGCGGGAGCCCATTGCGCTGATCCAGATCCATGCGGATTTCGGCAAACATCTCGGGCGAGGTGAACTCGCGAATGTCAGCCAGATCACCGGCATCGTGCGCTGCTTGTAGACGGATAAAGCCCACCTTGGCGTTTCGGATGAAGCCATCGACATCAAAGCCGGCGGGAATGTTTGCGCCCGACGCCGTACTGCTACCGGACATGGCCGAGGCCTGATACTGATTATTCTGGTCGTTACCCGCGTTATAAGGTGCGTTGTAGGGCGCGCCGGCACCGGCCATGTGCGCCTGTTGCCCGGCGGCGCGCTTACGCATGAAGTATCCGATCACGGCCATCACGGCGAAAGCCAGCAGGGCAATCATCATGATGTTGGCCAGCTCTTCACCGAAGCCGAGGTAACTGGCCAGTGCGGCCAGACCCAGGCCCGCAGCCAGACCAGCAATCGGGCCCATCCACGACCGCTTGGGTTGCGCTGCAGGCGCTGCAGCCCCAGGCGCTTTGGCAGCAGCCGGTGCGGCAGTTTGTGGCGCAGTTGCTGCCGGTTTGCTGACCGGCGCCATCTGACGTTGCATTCCCATGGATTTGCCACCACCGATACGGGCGGCTTCGGCATTTCCAACCGCCATCGTCAAGCCAATGGCCAGTGCAGCAGCAAAGAGGCTGATGTTCTTGAGGGATTTCACAATGGTCTCCTTGGTTTTGTTGATGATGGTGAGAATAGCGGAAATCCGGCGTAGTTGCTTAGGGGAAGCTTAAGTCAGGCATTTTTTAACTCACTGTTTTGGCGAAAGAATCTTGCGGCAACGCAGCAGCGGGATTCCGCTGCCGTGAGCGATCGGATATAATCACCGGCTTTGCAAGTCAAGAGCTCTCAAGGGCTCGGCGTCTCTTATTTCTTCAGGAATATACACATGAGCACCACCGAAACCGTTCAGGAAACCAATCCGTTGGAGCGTTCGATCGATCTGACCGTCTCCGCCCAGGAAGTTGAAGCCGCGACTGATGCACGTCTCGCCCGCATGGGTAAGACGATGAAGATTGCCGGTTTCCGCCCGGGTAAGGTGCCTGCCAAGGTGGTTAAGCAGCAGTATGGTGCTCAGGCCCGCGACGAAGCGCTAAACGAGATCGTTGGCCGTGCTTACGGTGAGGCGATCACCCAGCAGAACATCAAGGTTGCCGGTTATCCGCGAATCGAGCCAAAAGGGGATGAAACTGGCGAAACGCTGACCTTTGTGGCAACGTTCGAACTGTTTCCTGAAATCACGCTGGCCGATGTGTCGGGTGCGGAGATTGATCGCCCGGTGCATGAAGTCACTGCCGAAGACGTGGACAAGACCCTGGAGATTCTGCGCAAGCAGCGTGTGACTTTCGCCGATGCTGATCGCGCCGCCCAGAAGGAAGACCGTGTTGTGATCGACTTCCTGGGTAAGAAGGATGGTGTGCCTTTTGCTGGTGGTGAAGCCAAGGATTATCCGATGGTATTGGGCAAGGGCACTTTGTTGCCCGAGTTTGAAGCTGCTATTGAAGGTTGCACCGCCGGTACCAGCAAGACTTTTGATCTGACCTTCCCGGCCGATTACGGTAACGCCGACCTGGCCGGCCAAATGGTTCAGTTTGATCTGACTGTGAAGCAGGTTCAGGGTCCGGTTATTCCTGAGCTGACTGAAGAGTTCGTCAAAGCCATGGGCATTGAAAGCGGTCTGGCAGATGATCTGAAGGCTGAAGTTGAAAAGAACCTGAAGGGCGAGGTCAAGAAGCGTATCCACCAACGTCTGCGTGAAGCCGTCATGGAAAAGCTGGATGCCCTGAACCCGATCACGGTGCCGAAGGCTCTGGTCGATCAGGAAATCTATCGCCTGATGCAGGCCACCCGTGAAGACATGAAGCAGCGCGGCATGAAGGGCGATATGCCCCTGCAGGCCGAATGGTTCACCGAACGAGCATTGCCGCGTGTTCGTATGGGGCTGATTCTGGCTGATCTGGTCGAGAAGGAAAGTCTCGCAGCGACCGATGCCCAGATGGAAGCCCGTATTGCCGAAATTGCTGAAACTTACCAGCGCCCGGAAGAAGTCCTGCAGTGGTACAAGCAGGATCGTCAGCGTATGGCCAATATCGAGTCCGACGTGCTCGAGCAGAACGTGGTTGACTGGTTCCTGGCTCGGGCTAAGGTCTCGGATAAGTCGGTTGATTTCGATGACATTATGGGTCAGCAAGGCCTGTAATCAGCCTAATCGACTGAATTTGGTCAGTATTTAGCCTCTTTTGACCATCAAACACGGCCGGGTTCGCCCGGCCGCTGTCTTTTTTGCACCCCGCACATGAAAATCGGCCGGATTTACGGCATGATTACACTAAATATCTGCATTTCCCCTCAGGAGTACTCATGTTTACCCATAATGGTCTTGTCGAAACGCTCGTGAATGCTCAACCGGACCCGCAGGCCATTGGCCTGGTACCTATGGTGGTGGAGCAGAGTGGCCGGGGCGAGCGTGCCTTTGATATCTATTCGCGGCTGCTCAAGGAGCGCGTCGTGTTTCTGGTCGGCCCAGTCAATGATATGAGCGCCAATCTGGTGGTAGCGCAGTTGCTATTCCTCGAAGCCGAAAATCCGGACAAGGACATCCACCTATATATCAACTCGCCGGGTGGGTCGGTCACGGCCGGTCTTTCGATATACGACACCATGCAGTTCATCAAGCCGGATGTGTCGACGCTGTGTCTCGGCCAGGCTGCCTCGATGGGGGCATTCCTGCTAACAGCCGGAGCCAAGGGTAAGCGTTTTTCGCTGCCAAACTCCCGCGTGATGATTCATCAGCCACTCGGCGGCTTCCAGGGTCAGGCCTCAGATATCGAGATCCACGCCAAAGAGATTCTCTCCTTGCGAGCCAAGCTCAACACCATGCTGGCCGCCCACACCGGGCAGGATGTCGAGCGTATCGAGCGGGATACCGACCGCGATAATTTCATGTCGGCTGAAGAAGCGGTCACCTATGGTCTGATCGATAAAGTACTTGGCGCCCGCGGTGCGGCGGCATAAAGAAGGACGAGGCCATGAGCAAAGATCAAGCAAAAACACCGGGTAAGGATGGACAGAGTGGTGGTGATAAACCGCTGTACTGTTCCTTCTGCGGTAAGAGCCAACACGAAGTTAAAAAGCTGATTGCAGGCCCTTCGGTCTTCATCTGTGATGAATGTATCGATCTGTGCGCCGACATCGTGCAGGATGAAGTCGCTGAAGAGGCCAAGGTTGCCAAGGAAGGCTTGCCCACGCCGCGCGAGATTCGTGACACGCTGGATGAGTATGTGATCGGGCAGGAGGCTGCCAAAAAGATTCTGGCCGTTGCGGTCTATAACCATTACAAACGCCTGCGTATGCCCTCGGCCAAGGACGATGGTGTCGAGCTTTCAAAGTCGAATATTCTGCTGATCGGACCGACGGGTTCCGGTAAGACGCTGCTTGCCCAGACCCTTGCACGGCTGCTGGATGTGCCCTTTGTCATGGCCGATGCCACGACACTGACCGAAGCGGGTTATGTGGGTGAGGATGTCGAAAATATCATCCAGAAACTGCTGCAGAAGTGTGATTACGATGTGGAAAAAGCCCGTCAGGGCATTGTCTATATCGATGAAATCGATAAGATCTCGCGCAAGTCGGATAATCCCTCGATCACCCGCGATGTTTCGGGCGAAGGCGTGCAGCAGGCCTTGTTGAAGCTGATCGAAGGCACTATTGCCTCAGTGCCCCCCCAAGGTGGCCGCAAGCACCCGAATCAGGATTTTGTACAAGTGGATACCACCAATATCCTCTTTATCTGCGGCGGTGCTTTCGAAGGTATCGACAAGGTCATCCGCAACCGTACCGAAAAAACCGGCATCGGTTTCGGTGCCGAGGTGACGGGCAAGGAAGAAAAGGCCATTACGACCCTGCTTAAGGTCGTTGAACCGGAAGATCTGATCAAGTACGGTCTTATTCCCGAACTGATTGGTCGTCTGCCGGTCGTGGCAACGCTGGATGAACTTGAAGAGTCCGCCCTTATTCGCATCCTGACCGAACCGAAGAATGCACTGACCAAGCAGTATCAGAAGCTCTTCCAGATGGAAGGGGTTGATCTGGAGTTCCGCCCCGAGGCGCTCAAGGCTATTGCCAAGCGCGCACTCGACCGTAAGACCGGAGCCCGTGGACTACGTTCTATTGTCGAGGCGACCCTGCTCGATACCATGTACGACCTGCCGGGTAGTACGGATATTGCCAAGGTCGTGGTGGAGGAGGCTGCCATTACGGGTGAGAGCAAACCCCTGTATGTGCTTCAGGATCACGCCCAGGCTCAGGCCAGCTAATCGGGGCCATGGGTTGGTCGGATAGCACGACTCTTGAAATTCACTATCCGGCCCCCACGTCTGCCATTGGGTGTTCCCACCCGAGGATCTGGCATTTGCAAGACAACGTATCAGGAAAGTAGCTCATGACTGAAGAATTTGACAACAACGAGACGCAATCACAGGGCACGGAAGCCGATCAGGCGCCGCCGCTCGTGCTGCAGCCGGGTGAGACGGCACGTCTCCCTATGCTGCCGCTGCGGGATGTTGTCGTCTTTCCGCAAATGGTCATTCCGCTATTTGTCGGGCGGCCAAAATCGATTAAGGCTCTCGAGCTCGCTATGCTGGCCGATAAGGCGGTGGTGCTGGTCGCCCAGAAATCGGCGGCCGATGATGACCCGACCCCCGAGGCGCTCTACGATGTGGGCTGTGTGGCCAACATCCTGCAGCTGCTCAAGTTACCCGATGGCACGGTCAAGGTGCTCGTCGAGGGGACGCGTCGTGCTCATATTGATGGGGTCGATGCCCAAGATGATCTCTATTTTGCCCGATTGACGGCGCTTGATAGTGATCGACATGAGGATAATGAAGTTGAGGCCATGCGCCGCGCGCTGGTGGCACAGTTTGACCAGTACATCAAGCTGAACAAGAAGATCCCTCCGGAGATTCTTTCTTCGATCTCAGGCATCGAAGACACAGCGCGTCTGTGCGATACCATTGCCGCGCATTTGCCGCTCAAGCTCGAACAGAAACAGGAGATCCTCGAACTGCTCGGTGTGCGCGAGCGTACCGAACGTCTGCTGAGCCAGCTTGAATCCGAAATCGATATTCTGCAGGTAGAGAAGCGTATCCGTGGTCGCGTCAAGCGCCAGATGGAGAAGTCGCAACGCGAGTATTACCTGAACGAGCAGGTCAAAGCCATTCAGAAGGAACTGGGTGAGGGCGAAGAGGGGGCTGATCTCGAAGAGCTCGAGAAGAAGATCAAAGCCGCCGGCATGAGCAAGGAAGCCCTCAAGAAGGCCGAGTCCGAGCTCAAGAAGCTCAAGCTCATGTCGCCGATGTCGGCGGAAGCCACTGTGGTGCGAAATTTTATTGACACATTGGTCGGTCTGCCCTGGAAAAAGAAAACCCGTGTCAGTAAGGATCTGGCGCTGGCAGAGAAAACGCTCAACCAGGATCACTACGGCCTCGAACGCGTCAAGGATCGCATTATCGAGTATCTCGCTGTGCAGCAGCGCGTGGACAAGGTCAAGGCACCGATCCTGTGCCTGGTCGGCCCCCCGGGTGTGGGTAAAACCTCACTGGGGCAATCGATTGCCAAGGCAACGAATCGCAAGTTTGTGCGCATGGCGCTGGGCGGCGTACGGGACGAGGCCGAGATTCGCGGTCACCGTCGCACTTACATCGGCTCGATGCCGGGCAAGATTCTCACCAGCCTGACCAAGGTCGGTGTCCGCAACCCGCTCTTTCTGCTCGACGAAGTTGACAAGATGGGGCAGGACTTCCGTGGCGATCCCTCATCGGCACTCCTTGAAGTGCTTGACCCCGAACAGAACCATACGTTCCAGGATCACTACGTCGAAGTCGATTTTGACCTTTCCGATGTCATGTTCGTGGCAACTGCCAACAGTCTGAACCTGCCCGGTCCATTGCTGGACCGTATGGAGATCATTCGCCTGTCCGGTTACACCGAAGATGAAAAGGTCAGTATTGCCATGCGTTACCTGCTGCCTAAGCAGATCAAGAATAATGGCCTGAAGCTTTCCGAGATTTCGGTGAGCGAAGCGGCTGTACGCGATATCGTGCGTTATTACACGCGCGAGGCGGGGGTTCGCTCGCTGGAACGCGAGCTCTCCAAGATTTGCCGCAAGGTCGTCAAGACCCTGCTGCTGAAGAAAAAGACTGCGGCATCGCGGGTGCAGGTCACCCCGAAAAACCTCGACAAGTTCCTGGGAGTCCGCCGCTTTACCTTTGGTATGGCGGAGAAGGAAGATCAGGTGGGTCAGGTGACCGGTCTGGCCTGGACCGAAGTGGGCGGCGAATTGCTCACCATTGAGGTCGCCTCCATGCCGGGTAAAGGTGCGGTGCAGCGTACTGGCTCGATCGGGGATGTGATGAAGGAATCGGTCGAAGCAGCGCGAACCGTGGTTCGCTCCCGGGCGCGTCGGCTGGGCATCAAGGATGATCTTTTCGAGAAGACGGATCTGCACGTGCACTTCCCGGAAGGCGCCACCCCCAAGGATGGTCCGTCTGCCGGTATCGCCATTACGACGGCCATTGTTTCAGCCCTGACGGGGATTCCGGTGCGTTGTGATGTCGCCATGACCGGTGAGATTACGCTACGGGGCGAGGTTCTTGCCATTGGTGGGCTCAAGGAAAAGCTACTGGCCGCTGTTCGCGGGGGCATTAGCAAGGCGTTGATCCCGCATGAGAACGTGAAGGATCTGGCCGAGATTCCAGAAACTATCAAGGGTCGCATCGAGATCGTTCCAGTCAAGTGGATTGACCAGGTTCTGGAACATGCCCTGGCGAGCCAGCCAGTGGCTTTACCGGAAACGGTCGAGACACCAGCCACCGAAGCTACTACAACGGCTAACTCCGTGGTAACCCCGGCGGTGACGCATTAACTAAAAATTTTCTGCAACGGGCGAGGTTTGGTGTTAAACTTCGCCCCGTTGTTGAATGACGCAGCGCAATAAGCCAGTCGTTATTCATTTCGCATCAAGCGTTTAGCGACACAATCGCCTAAAGCGCTGACAGGTCCGATCACCATCGGACCACACTTGTGCATCGTCCCCAGCCGTGCCCAAAGTCTATCCAGGGTTTCCCGAGAGATAGCTTCAAGGGTGCACCGGACGCCGGAATTACCGGCATCTGTCTGATGGTCGATGTTCTTTGACCACAGACCATCGCGTGAGACAAGCGCGACCGGTTTTCCTGATTTGGGGATAAAAAATGACTGAAGAAGTAAAGAGCTCTTTTGAGAGCATGGGTCTGGCCGCGCCCTTGTTGCGTGCTATTGAAAACCTGGGTTTTACCCAACCAACTCCGGTGCAAGCCGAATCGATTCCGGCTGCGCTGCAAGGTGGCGACTGGATGGTCAGCAGCCAGACAGGAAGTGGCAAAACCGCTGCCTTCCTGCTGCCGGTGCTGCACAAGATCATGATGGCTAATGGTGGCAAAAGCTCGCCGATGGATCTGAGCCGCTTTGTCGGTCCGGCCGCACTCGTGCTTTGCCCAACGCGTGAACTCGCCCAACAGGTCGCGCAGGATGCCATTGATCTGCTCAAGAACAGCAAGGGTGTCCGCGTTGCCTCGGTAACCGGTGGTATGCCGTACGGCAAGCAGATGGCCAGCCTACGGGGTGCGCTCATCGTAGTGGCCACACCGGGTCGTCTGCTGGACCTGGCGCAACGTCGTCAGATTCATCTGGCTGAAGTTAAAACGCTGGTCGTTGACGAAGCCGACCGTATGCTGGATCTGGGCTTTGCCGAAGATCTGGAAGACATCAACCACCTCTGTCAGCATCGTGACCAGACACTGATGTTCTCGGCCACCTTCGCGCCGCGCATCATGTCGCTGGCCTCGCGCCTGATGAAGAAGCCGGGTCGACTCGAACTGGCCAGTGCCTCGGATCGTCACGAACAGATTGCCCAGTCGCTGCACTGGGCGGATAACCTGATCCATAAGGAAAAGCTGCTGGATCATTACCTGCGTGATGCTGATCTGGAGCAGGCCGTTGTATTCGCCAGCACCCAGGTCGAAACCGATCGCCTGGCCGATGTGCTGGCGGAGCAGGGTCATGCCGTGGCGGCGCTTCATGGCGCCATGCCGCAGAAGGTGCGGGCACATCGCCTGAAGCAGTTGCGTAGCGGTAATGTGCGCGTCCTGGTAGCTACGGATGTGGCAGCACGTGGTATCGACGTACCGACCATTACTCACGTCTTTAACTTTGGTCTGCCGATGAAGGCGGAGGACTACGTCCATCGCATCGGTCGTACCGGTCGTGCCGGTCGTTCGGGTAAGGCCATCACCTTTGCCGAACATCGTGATCGTATGAAAGTACGCACCATCGAAGCGCTCACCGATCAACGTATACCGGTGGCCGTGGTGCCGGGTCTTGAGCCGAAGACCCCAGAGCGGCCTGAGCGTGGCGCGGGTGGTGGTCGTGGCGAAGGCCGTGGCTTCGGCGGTCGCGG
>CAZRYZ010000008.1:34211-36268 GCA_964604465.1 uncultured Dechloromonas sp.
GCGGCCGTGGTGCCTTTGGTGGCCATGGACGTAGCCATGCCCCGCGTGACTTTGGTGGTCCCCGCGAACGCGATATGGGTGACCGTGCTGAACGTCCGGCGCGCGAATCTCGTGAGTTTGATGACCGTCCGCGGACATTCAATGATCGTCCCCGCCGTGATCGTGATGACAATGCACCGCGCAGTTTTGATAACAAGCCGCGTGCCTGGGGTGATAAGCCGCGCAGTGCTGAAGGGGGCGAAGGCCGTAAATCCTTTGGAGAGCGCAAGTCCTGGGGTGACAAACCGGCAGGCAAGTCCTGGGGCGATAAACCGGCGGGCAAGTTCTCTGATAAGCCGCGTCGTGAAGGCAAGTCGTTTGATAAGCCGGCCGGTAAGCCTTTCAGCAAACCCGCTGGGAAGACCTTCTCCAAGCCTGCTGGCAAGGTGTTCACCAAGACTTCTGGACACAGTGGTGCCGGAGGTCGCGGTCGGTAAGCCTTGGTCCTTGCCTGTATTGATGCCGGTCCGGTTCGCCCGACCGGCATTTTTCATTCCGAGCCTTGAGTTTTCACGGAATGTCCCAATCTGGCACAATAAAGACAGCCAAAAATTAACGAGAACACTCAGGCATGAAATTCAAGGACTATTACGAGACCCTCGGCGTGGCACGCGATGCTTCGGCCGATGAGATCAAGAAAGCATTCAAAAAGCTCGCGCATAAATACCATCCCGATATCTCCAAAGATCCGGAGGGCGAAGAAAAGTTCAAGGCAGTCAACGAGGCCTATAAGACCCTCAAGGACCCTGAACTCCGTAAAGCTTACGATCAACTGGGCCGTCATAACCCTGGTGAACAGTTCCGTCCGCCTCCCGGCTGGGAGCAGTACGCACAGGGTGCCGGATTCGGCGGGGCGCAGGGCGGTGCAGGGGGATTTGGTGGCGCTGGCTTTGGTTCGGGCGGCTTTGGCGGTGCAGGTTTCGAAGATATCGATCTCTCCGACCTCTTCGCCCAGATGGGCCGTGCCCGTGGCCAGGGTGGTCGGGGGAGTCATGCAAGCGGCCAAGCCTTTCAACAGCCCGGTCAGGATTTCGAGGTGACGGCGCACATTTCGTTGGATGAGGCTGCCAAGGGCACCACACTCGAGCTCAATCTTGAAATGCCCGAGTATGACGCGCAAGGACGTCTGCATCGTGTGCCGCAGGTCTTTAAGGCACGGATTCCCAAGGGTGCAACCGATGGCCAAAAAATGCGCCTGCCCGGCAAAGGCGGCAAGGGCTTCAATGGCGGTGCCAATGGTGACCTCTATCTGAACATTGCCCTGCACCCGCATCCCTTATTCCGTCCGGATGGTCACGACCTGTTTCTCGATCTGCCGGTGACGCCCTGGGAAGCAGCCCTGGGTGCCGAGATTGAAGTGCCGACCCTCGACGGGACCGTCAAGATGAAGATCCCTGCGGGCACCCCTGCGGGTCGCAAGATGCGACTGACCGGTCGTGGTTTGCCAAAACC
Source organism: uncultured Dechloromonas sp. (assembly GCA_964604465.1). Taxonomy (GTDB): domain Bacteria; phylum Pseudomonadota; class Gammaproteobacteria; order Burkholderiales; family Rhodocyclaceae; genus Fluviibacter. The sequence continues at coordinate 35,703 of CAZRYZ010000008.1, forward strand.
CAAGGAAGGGCACGGGGATCTTTATGTGATTGTTCAGGTCGTCAGCCCGACTGAACTCAGTGAAGCCGAGAAAGCGCTCTATCAGCAGCTTGCCGAGGCCTCCTCTTTCAATCCGCGCGGCCATTTTGTGGCTGAAGCACATCGCCACGCCTGAGGTAGATCATGAGCGAACAAATGACCACATTACAGGCCACCTGGCTCAGTGTCAGTGAATTCACCCGGGTTGCGGGTCTGGATACCCCGCAAGTTGTTTCGTTGGTCGAAATCGGCGTGCTTAAGCCTGACGGCCATAGCTTGCAGGATTGGGCTTTTGATAGCGAAGCGATGGCGCTGGCCCGACGCTTGCGCCATCTGCGGGAAGATCTGGAGCTGGATCTGGATGTCCATGCGCTGGCACTCGGATTCAGGCTTCTGGAGCGTATTAGTGAACTCGAGTGTGCGCTGAACCGCGCCCAGGTCGCGCAACTGCAGGATCGCGCCTGATTCTGGTAGAATCACGTCATTGATCGTGAGGGGTTGTTAGCTCAGTTGGTAGAGCGTCTGCCTTACACGCAGAATGTCGGCGG
>CAZRYZ010000009.1:0-35386 GCA_964604465.1 uncultured Dechloromonas sp.
GAAGATGTGGTGATCCAGTCGGTTACGATCAAATGATCTTTTTTGCGTCCGATGTGCACCTGGCATCGGACACCCCGGCGGCACGAGCCATCACGGCGCGGTTCCTGAGTTTTCTGGAGCGCGCCGGCCGGGAGGCCTCTGCGGTTTACCTGCTGGGGGACATTTTCGAAGCCTGGGTCGGCGATGAGGACCTCAAACGCAAGTCCTACCAGCCGGTCTTTAAGGCCTTACGCCAGCTCACCCGATCCGGTGTCTCCGTTTATTTTATGGCGGGTAACCGGGATTTTCTTCTTAGTGATCGTGTACTCGCTGAACTGGGTATGCACCGTCTGAGCGATCCCTACATTCTTTCGCTGCCCAACTGGCAATTCGTCCTTTCGCATGGCGACTTGTACTGTACGGACGATGCGGCCTATCAACGTTATCGTGCCACCGTGCATGATCCCAAAATCCAAGCCAGGTTTCTGGCATACCCTTACTGGATCCGGCGCCTGATAGCCCGCTGGCTTCGTTGGCGCAGTGAAGGGCGGCGCTACGATGCAAACACCCTATCCGTGACCGATGTGTCTGAAGCGACCGTTGAAGATGAGGCCCGACGTCATGGCTATGCCACCCTGATTCATGGCCATACCCACCGACCGACCACCCACGACCTGATCGTTGACGGCATCCACGTCGAGCGCTGGGTCCTGGCAGATTGGTCGGCAGAGCGCGGTGAATATGTGTGCTGGGATGAAACGGCCGAGGAAGGCCACCTGATGCGGAAAAGTATTTAGCTGACTTAAGGCTGCTTTAAGCTGTTTGGGGTTGAATTGCATTTATCGGATACCATATAGGCGCTAAGAACGCCCATCGGGTGTCTCTGTATTAACCAACTGTTTTCTTGAGGAATTTTTCCATGGACATTCGCTCCACACCTTCGTTTGGCGGCGTCACCATCAATGCGGCACGCAACCAGGTGCTGCGAAATACCTATTGGCTGCTGGCGCTATCCCTGATCCCGACCGTCATTGGTGCCGTGCTGGGCATGGCGGCCAATGTGCCGATGCTGATGGCGGGTAGCCCGATCATGAGCATGTTCATCTTCTTTGGTGTAGCCTTCGGCTTCATGTGGGGGATTCAGCGAAATCGCAACAGCGGCATGGGTGTCGCCCTGCTGCTGGGTTTCACCTTCTTTATGGGTCTGATGCTGTCGCAGATTCTGAGCGTCGCGCTGGGCATGAATAATGGTGGCGCCCTGATCGCCATGGCCGGTAGCGCCACAGCAGCAATCTTCTTCTCGCTGGCCATGTACACCAGTGTCAGCAAGCGTGACTTCAGCTTCATGGGCAACTTCCTGTTTGCTGGTCTGATTCTGCTCATCATTGCGGCCATCGCGAATGTGTTTCTTGCGATTCCGGCAATGGCCATTGCCATCTCGGCCATCGGTGCCCTGCTCTTCACGGGCTATCTGCTCTATGACCTGAGCCGCATCGTCAACGGTGGCGAAACCAACTACATCACGGCTACTCTGGCGGTCTACTTGGACATCTACAACCTGTTTGTCAGCTTGCTCAACCTGTTAATGATCTTTAACGGTAACAACCGCGACTAGAAACAGGCTGCTCCCGAAAAAAGGAGCCTTGCGAGGCTCCTTTTTTATTTTGAATCAATGGGTTGTAATATTTGGACGAATGATGTCAACCGAAGTCGTGTACACCGCGTTATTTGCCCTACGCGGTCTGCTGTCCGGGCCGATTTACCTACCGAGGTTCCCCCAAATGGGCAAGAAAGCTTCAACAGATTTGGTCATGCGCCAGCTGGAGCACTCGCTGCACATGACATCGAAAGAAATCGAAGGCCTGGGTCGCAACTCTGCAGTTTGCGACTACGATCTAGGTCTTCTGGATCAGCAGGGCGTCAAGAAGTGCCTGGCCGATTCCCTCAAACTCTTTGTCGAGGAAATCGCCCGCTTCAAGACCAAGAACGGTGCCGCCTATCGAATGGCCCGCCAGATCTTTTCCAATGCTTACCTGAACAGTGCCAACCTCATCGTCAAGGTTGCCGCCTGATACTGTAATCACCCGGGTGATGCCTTTCGTTACCCGCGTAAAATTAAACGCCCGTACAGATCTCTGTCGGGCGTTTTTTATGGGACTCGGGTAATCTGAGTCTGTTTAGGTTCGTCGGAAAACTGCGATCGATTCCACATGCGCGGTATGCGGGAACATGTTCGCGATGCCCGCCCCTTCCAAGGTGTAACCCTTGACGTTGACCAGAACCCCGGCATCACGCGCCAGTGTGGCAGGATTGCACGAGACGTAAACAATCGTATGTGGCGCATCGCCCTGCGGCTGATCGGCATCTGGCAGCGCCTTCACCAGCTCCAGCGCCCCTTCACGGGGTGGGTCAATCAGCATACGGTCAAGCTTACCCATCCGGGCAAGCACTGGCCGACAATCAAGAAACAGATTCGCGGCAAAGAAATCCGTCCGTTGCCCAAGGCCATTCATTTCGGCGTTCTCTGCGGCCCGTTTGACCAGGGCATCACTGCCTTCAACGCCAACAACCTGCGCACCGCTTCGAGCAATGGGTAGCGTAAAGTTCCCCAGGCCACAGAACATGTCGGCAACTCGTTCGCCCGGCTGGGCTGCCAGCAGCCGCATCGCCCTGGTCACCAGCGCATGATTAATCGACGGATTGACCTGAGTAAACTCGGTGGGAGCAAAGTTTAGGGATACGCCGAAATTGGGCAAATGGTAAGTCAACAGGGGGCGATCCTGTGGATCCAGCGGATGAACGGTGGTAGGGCCACCCGGCTGCAGAAACCAGCGGACACCATGCTGTCGGCCGAATTCGGCAAGTTGAACCTGATCACCCTCGGAGAGTGGCTCCAGATGGCGCAGTACCAGAACGATATCGAGCAGATTCGGCTGCCCGGGTATTTCCCCCACCGCCATCTCGATCTGGGGCATGCGATCGGGCTGGCTCATCTCCCCGATCAGATGACGCAGCGGCACCAGCATGTCCGACATTGCTTTCGGGAGAATCTCGCAAGAGCTCATATCGGCGATATAGCTGCTGCGCCGCTCATGGAATCCGACCAGAACCCCGCCTTTTTTCGGGACCAGCCGCACGGAAACCCGCGCACGAAACCGGTAATGCCAGGATGGCCCTGAGATCGGTGCATACACCGCGCCCGGTTTCACGTTGCCGATATGCTGCAGATTGTCCTCCAGCACGCGCTGCTTCGTCGCGATCTGCATCACAGGGTCAGCATGTTGCAGAGAACACCCGCCACAAATACCGAAATGCGAGCACCGGGGCGCGACCCGGGCTGAGGCGGACTTGTGGATCTCCGTCACCCTGGCCATCTCGAAATTCGGCTTGCGGCGGTAACTCAACCAGGTTACCTGCTCGCCAGGCAAACCGCCCTCGACGAAAATCGTTTTTCCATCCCAACGGGCGATACCCTGACCCGCGTGATCCAGAGACTCAATAATTCCAGAAGGCATAATATTCGCGCTTTCCCGCGCAGGAAAATAAAATCAAGGCGTCAGATTTTACTGCAATTCAGGAGCTTTCATGATCCTTACAACAGACGCTTGTCACGCCCTATTCTGTGTATAATTTATTCAGACGTCGCCATGCTTCGTCACCTGTTGGAACTGTTTCCAACAGCGTATTCTTCAACGACCTTTATCAAAGGGAAGAAAATGAAACAATCGCTCCTCGTTGCTGCTCTCCTCGCTCTCGCCGTTACCGCCTGTGGTAAGAAGGAAGCCCCGGCTCCTGCCGCTGCTCCGGCTGCTGCCCCGGCTCCTGCTGCTGCTCCGGCTGCTGACCAGAAGCCTGCTGACGCTGCGCCTGCTGCTCCGGCCGCCGCTCCTGCTGCTGCTCCGGCTCCGGCTGCCAAGTAATCGCGTTTGCGATCTTGGAACCGCTTCGGCGGTTACAAAAAACCGGCCTTCGGGCCGGTTTTTTTATGGGTTGAACGCCTTCATGCCTCAAGGGCTAGCCAGTCAAAGCCCTCTTCCTGTGTGGCAACGTAAAATACGGACGGAATATCCACCAGAACCTCCCGGACTGCAGCAAATACATGATCCGGGCTGTTATTGGTTCTTGATAAGTGGGCGGCCACAATCTGCTGCAGTCGCCCGATCTCAAGGCGCCCCAGAAAACCCGCCGCGTCCCGATTGCACAAATGACCGTACCGACCGGCAATCCGTTGTTTGAGCGATTCCGGATAAGACGATGCTGCCAAAAGATCGGGGTCATGATTAAACTCCAGGACCAGACCATCACAGCCTTGCAAAGAACGCTCAATGTGCGGGGTCAACATCCCCAGATCGGTCAGCACCCCCAAGCGCAAGGATCCATGCACCACCACGTATTGAACAGGCTCACGCGCATCATGTGGCACGGGGAATGGCTGCACTTCAAGGGCGCCGATTTCAAACGGAGTATGGCTATCAATAATGCGCAAGCTAACGCCATTGCAGGCATCAACGGAACGCAGATGAACCGCAGCGTGCGTACCCCGGGTCAGACAAACCGTGGCACCGGTCTTACGGGCTAGGGCCATGACACCACCTATATGATCACCGTGCTCATGAGTCACCAGAATGGCATCCAAGCCCATCGGGTCCACACCACGCGCTTCAATTCTGGCGAGAGCCTGCCTAACGGGCAGCCCGCAATCAATCAGGAGGCGGGTTGACCCCGCCTCGATCAGCAGTGCATTGCCCTCACTTCCGCTACCCAGGGAGGTAAACCGGATCACCGCAACTGTTGCAGCAGCAGATCCAGGATCTGTCGTGCGATGGGCGACACATCGGCCTGACCGGTGTTGCCCGGCGCCAATACGATCACATTGGTCGGACCACCGGCCTGTTGCTCAGCCACCAGGATTCGGTACTGCACCTTGGTCGGCACCGCATCGTCTTTACTGCGCCAGAACGCAAGGCTCGACCAGAATCCGCCCGAGCCCTTCTCCTGGACCGACTTGTCATCAGAATCCACATAACGCACGTAGTACAGACCCTGATTGCGCTCACGATCTTCAACCGTAAAACCAACCCGATCAAGTGCCAGACCCACGCGACGCCAGCTGCGATCGAACGAGTCATCCACGACCAGCATGGAACCGCCGTTGGGCGACTGGGCCATGCGGGCCTTGTCGACCGACTTGGTAGGTTCACCTTTCTTCGCCAGCTCCTTGGCCTCTGGGGTACTGACCCCGTCAAACTTGAACATCAGACGACGCAGCATCTCGGCTTCAAGCGTCGGATCGGCATCACGTGGCTGCCAGCGCGTCTGATCTTTACCCTCGCTAACATAGACTTCAATCATGCCGCGGTGGCTAATGAAAATATCGGTCGTACCTGCCTGATGGCCTTTCTCAAAACGGGTGCGATACATGTCCCGCTCAGGGGTTGAATACATCGTCCCGATCACGCGGCCCAGAAAACCCTGGATGGCACTCCCGGGAACATTCGCCCGGTTTTCTGCCCAGTCGGTTTCCATGATGCCGGTCTGTGCATCTTCCTTCTTCAGGATGAAACCGTTTTCCTGCCAGAATGCCTTGGTGACATTCCAGGCCTTGTCTTCAGGCACCGAGACCACCAACCAGCGGTGGTTACCCTGGCGTTCAATGCGGGCAACCCCATGGGAACCATCGGGCAGCACACTTTCATCGGCTTTCTGGTTCTGTGCCACCTTGTTCTTGGCATTCATCTGCGAGTAAACCGCTGTGCCTGATGCCGGCACATTCGGTGCCGAGAACTGGGGGTTATTCGAGGGTCGGGTCAGGTCCGGCGGAATATCCAGGGGTGGCGCCTTGGCGGCTGTGCCGTAGTCGATCTTCTTTGATTCTGGCAGATACGAACAACCGACGGCAAGCGCGGTGACCGAGAGCAATCCGAAACGCAACAGCTTATTCATCAATCACAGCCCCGCCTGTTTCATGGCAGCACGAATACGGTCGTGGAACGCCGGTGCCAGCTGAGTCAACGGCAAACGCAGCCCATGGGGCATCAATCCCATTTCGGCCACGGCCCATTTGACGGGAATCGGGTTCGCTTCGCAGAACAAGTGACGATGTAAGCCGGTCAGACGGCGATTGATACGCACGGCTTCAATCGCATTACCTGCCGCTGCCGCCACACACATATCATGCATCGCACGGGGCGCAACGTTGGCGGTGACCGAAATGTTGCCGTGATAGCCCATCAGTATCGTGGCCATACAGCTCATGTCGTCCCCCGAATAGAGCGCAAAGCCTTCCGGCGCACGCTCGATCAGATCACAAGCCCGATCGATATTACCGGTCGCATCCTTCACGCCGATAATGCCTGGTACCTGGGCCAGACGCAGAATCGTGTCATTGCTCATGTCGGCCACGGTACGACCCGGCACGTTGTAGAGAATGACGGGTAGATCAACCGCCTCGGCAATACTACGGAAATGCTGATACAGCCCTTCCTGGCTTGGCTTGTTGTAATAAGGCACGACCGATAGGCCGGCATCGGCACCCGCGTCCTTTGCCCGCTGATGCAGATGAATGGCTTCACTGGTCGAATTGGCACCGGTCCCGGCAATAATCGGGATACGACCTGCCGAATGCTTGACCGCAACCTCAATCAGCTGGCAGTGCTCTTCCACATCCACCGTCGGAGACTCTCCGGTTGTCCCGACAACCACAATGGCATCAGTCTTTTCACGAATGTGAAAATCCACCAGGTTTCTGAAGGCATCGAAATCCAGGCGCCCATTCGGGTGCATGGGGGTCACAATGGCAACGATCGAACCGGTAATCATGAGGAAACCTATCTTTCGGGCAGGGTCAGGCGGAAGAAACAAACCCCGTTATTCTAGCCGAAATCAGATTTCGGCGAGTGCGCGCAGGTGGGCGGCCACACTTCGTGCCAGAGCTGACATGACATAGCCACCCTCGAGCATGGAAACAATCCGATTGTCCGCATGACGAGCTGCCACCTCGCGCAGCTGGGTCGTCACCCAGGCGTAATCGCGTTCAAAAAGCTTCATCCCGCCCATGTCGTCTTCATAGTGGGCATCAAAACCTGCTGAAATGAAGATCATCTGCGGTTTGAATTCTTCAAGGCGGGGAATCCACGACTCCAGCACCGCCTGCTGCAGTTCCTCCCCTCCCGAGCCACCGGGGAGCGGCACATTCACCATATTCGGTGCCGGATGATCGGTTCCCGAGTAGGGATAGAACGGATGCTGAAAAATACTGCACATCAGGATGCGGTCATCCCCGGCGCAGATATTCTCGGTGCCATTACCGTGGTGTACATCAAAGTCGATGATCGCCACACGCTCCAGTTTGTGGTGCTCCAGGGCGTGGTGGGCCGCGATCGCAATATTATTGAAAAAACAGAAGCCCATGGGCGCTTCACGTTCGCAGTGGTGCCCCGGAGGCCGAACCGCACAGAAAGCATTCTCGGCCTTCTTGTCCATGAGCAGGTCAACCGCCATGATGCCCGCACCCGCCGAGCGCAACGCGGCCTGCCAGGTAAATGGATTCATGGCCGTATCCGGATCTAGGTGGGCAATACCAAAAGACGGTGCCGTATCCTTGATCTTTTTGATATGAGACGCTGGGTGAACCAGCATCAACTGCTCCACGGTGGCAAGAGGCGCCTCGTGGTGGGTGAAATACATATCAATCCCCTGAGCAATCAGGTGATCGTGAATCGCTGTCAGACGGGCCGGCGCTTCTGGGTGCAAATCACCCATGTCGTGCTTCAGACAATCCGGATGCGTAATAAACGCTGTACTCATAAACCTTGACTCCCCCCAGGGCCAAACCTGCCCCACTCATGCTTTGGCATGATTATTCTGATCTTTTCATTATCTGCCCATTCTTCAACACGGACAAGCAACAAACTGTGGAAAAATGGGAACCGTTATGCCTGTTCAGACTATGCCAACATCATGATTCAAGCCCGCCGTCCCCGCCGAACCCACACTGCCCTGTCGGCCCTATTTGCCCTGGCCGGCCTACTGCTCATCATGGGCCTCCTTGGTAACCCGGTGCAGGCTCGCGAAAAGCGCCCAAAGGCAACGCAGCGCCCACCCATCATGCTGGTCAATCCCGAGGTTCAAGCGTTTATCGATGACATGCAGGCTCGCCACGGCTTCGAGCCGGCACCCCTGAGTCAGCTTTTCGAGACCCAGCGTCCGGATAATCGGGTGATCCGCATCATGGCGCCAGCACCCGTGCAACTGACACCCGACTGGCAATCTTACCGGGCACGCTTCGTCAACAGCCGCCGCATCAATCGCGGACTGCAGTTCTGGGAAGCAAACGCCGAAACCTTACACCGCGCTGCCGAAACCTATGGCGTCCCACCGGAAATTATCGTTGCCATCATCGGCGTTGAAACCGAATACGGGCGCAACATGGGGAACTTCAACATTTTCAATGCCCTGGCAACCATCGGGTTCTATGGCGAACGACGGCGCGAATTTTTCCGCTCGGAGCTTGAACAATACCTCCTCCTGGCTCGCGACAACAGTATGGATCTGACCACGACCCGGGGCTCCTTTGCTGGTGCTCTCGGCATCCCGCAATTCATGCCGAGCAGCCAGCGCCGTTGGGGAGTGGATTTCGATGGCGATGGCAAGGTGGATCTGATTCACAGTCCAACGGATGCGATTGGTAGTGTCGGCAACTTTCTCAAATCCCACGGCTGGATCAAGGGGGAAACTGCGGTAATCAGCGTAATCGCACCAGACCCGCTCCCCGAGGCCTATCAGAAAGTCGATATCAAACCCGCTATCGCGGTCACCCAGTTTCGAGACTCAGGCTTTGGCTTTGGCGAGCAAGGCTTAACTGCAGGCTTAGCTGATGCACCGGCCACCCTTGTCTCGCTGAGCTCGCCCAAAATAGCAACGCAATACTGGCTCGGTTTCAATAACTACTACGTCGTCACGCGCTATAACCGCTCGGCTGCTTACGCGATGTCCGTCATTGAACTGGCCGAGGCGATCCGTCAGGCTCGAGGCACACCGGATTCAAGTGCGACCACCGAATTAGAGCAGCGAATCGGGGGTTAGCTGACGGCCGCGCACAATCCCCTGCAGGCGTGTGAGCGCCTCGGCCTGAATCTGGCGCACACGCTCACGGGTTAAGTGCAGGTCTGCTGCGATGGCCTCCAGCGTTTCAGGTTCACCACCGCGCAGTCCGTAACGGCGCTCGATCACCTGACGCTGCCGCTCGGGCAGCATGTCGACCCAGGCCAGCAATAAAGTGACCGACTCGGAACTGGCAAAAGACTCATGCGGATCTTCGCCTTGTCCATCCGGCACGACCTCGGCCAGAGTCTGCTCCGAACCGCCTTCCAGGGGCTGATCCAGCGAACGCACCTGATCATTCCTGCGCATCAGCTGCTCGACGGCTGCGGGGGTTTTATCACACAGAACTGCCAGCTCATCCAGACTGGGTTCGCGGGCATGCAACACAACAAACTGGCGCCGATGCCGGTAGATCGCATTCATATCGCGTACCAGATGGACCGGGAGTCGCACGAGACGTCCCTGGTTCAGCACCGCCCGCTCGATGCTCTGGCGAATCCACCAGGTGGCGTAGGTTGAAAATCGGAAACCGCGCTCCGGATCAAATTTTTCCAGTGCATGAATGAGGCCGAGATTTCCTTCTTCAATCAGATCGAGGAGCGGCAAACCACGATTCATATAGTGCCGGGCAATTGACACGACAAGTCGCAGGTTACGTTCTACCATTTCCTGACGTGCCGAGAAATCCCCTTCGCGAACGCGCCGCGCGAGCGTGAGCTCCTGTTCCGCTGTCAACAGCTGACGCAAACCGATTTCATTGAGATATTTCTGCGTCACATCCGCCGATGCCTCATGCCGGAGGCGTGCGATATCGGCCTCGGCAAGATCGGGTTCCTGGCCCTTCAGCGTTTCAAGCGTATTGTCATCCGGTTCAGCATCTGCCAGCGAACTGCCATGATCGGTGGCAGGCCACTCGCTTATGCGAACGTCATCCCCGGGATCCGCACCTTCTGAACACGTTTTCTCAGGACGGTGTTCAGTGGGGCGCGGCATGGTGATCAGGTGCCGCGCTGTGCCATGAATTTCATGGGGTCCACCGGTTTGCCCTGTCGCCGCACCTCAAAATGCAACATGACCGATTCGGCATCGCTATCGCCCATATCGGCAATTTGCTGACCCCGCTTCACCACATCACCTTCCTTGACCAGAATCTTGCTGTTGTGCGCGTAAGCCGTCAGATAGTTGCCATCGTGCTTCACGATGACCAGGTTGCCATAGCCACGTAAACCGGAGCCTGCATACACCACCTTGCCATCAGCAGCGGCATCCACGGGCTCGCCCATTTTGCCGGCAATATTGATGCCCTTGTTGGACGACTCATTGAAGCCTGCTACCACTTTGCCTTTGGCTGGCCAGGAGAACCGGACACCATCCGCCATGGCCGCCTGCGTGGCTGCCGAAGTGCTTGGCGCATCATCGACCGGTTTTGCCGGCGCGGCGGACTTGGTCATTTCCTTGGTAGCACCGCTCTTGGCCGGTGGCATCTTCTTGGCGACCTTCTGAGCACCACGACGGACACACAGTGTCCGGTCAAGTTGAATAATGTTCGGGTTCGAAAGCTGGTTCATGGCCGCAAGATCCCGGTAATCGGCGCCGTTATCTAGCGCGATGCCGATGAGGGTATCTCCCCGCTTCACGGTCCAGGTCTGGGTGCAATCGGCGGGGAGCGGCGGATAGGGCGAGGCCGTTCGTGTGCCGTCATCAACAGGCGCGCGATGCATCGACGTGCACCCCGCAAGAACCACCAAAGCCATCAAACCTATCGATACTCTTTTCAAAACCAGCCTCATTCCACCCCGGGCAACATGGGGACAAACTTTACAGGATCTCGCAACTGCTCGTGCCAGCCGCTCTCGGAACGTTCAATTACCAGCATGCGCTGCACCGCTGATTCCGAACTGGCACCAAACGGCATGACCATTCTGCCACCAACCGCCATTTGCTGTAAGAGGGCCTCCGGTACTTTAGGGGCTGCCGCCGCCAGAATGATCGAATCAAAAGGCGCCGCCTCCTGGATCCCCAGATAGCCGTCACCATGTTTAAGTCGCACATTGAAGCATTTGATGGTCCGCAGATTCACCTTGGCACGATCAATCAGACCAGCCAACCGTTCGACGGAATACACCTCCTTCGTCAGACCGGCCAGCACCGCAGCCTGATAGCCGCAACCGGTGCCAATCTCCAGCGTTTTACCCAGCGGCCGATTATCGGCGCGTAAGCACTCGATCATGCGCGCCACAATGTAGGGCTGCGAAATCGTCTGCCCTAACCCCAGTGGTAAGGCCGTATCTTCATACGCACGGTGGGCAAAGGCCTCGTCCACAAAAAGGTGACGTTCCACCTTGTTGATCGCCGCCAGAACCCCCTTATCGGTTATGCCCTGCTGCTGCAGTCGCTCCACCATTCTCGCCCGGGTCCGGGCGGAGGTCATGCCTTGTCCAAGGGCCGCCCGACTCATGAATTAGCCTAGCCAGTCCCGGACTGCGGCCAGTTGATCGCTATGGGTCAGATCAAGGCGCAAAGGAGTAATCGAGACATAACCTTCTCCGACCGCATGAAAATCAGTGCCCGGGCCATTATCCTGAGCCGCCCCGGCTGGTCCGACCCAATAAACCACCTCGCCACGAGGATTCGTACTGCGAATTACCGGCTCGGCCTTATGCCGCTTGCCCAGACGTGTGACCTTGAATCCGCGAATTTCGTCATAGGGCACGTCGGGCACATTCACATTAAGCAGGATCGCTTGCCCGAACGGTTTGGCAAGCAACTTCTCGCCAATTTCGCAGGCTACACGTCCAGCGGTTTCAAAATAGCGCGCCTCCTTGCCAACCAGTGATACCGCCATCGAGGGCACCCCAAGCAGATATCCCTCGGTCGCCGCAGCCACCGTGCCGGAATAAACCGTATCGTCGCCCATATTGGCGCCGTGATTGATACCAGAGACAATCAGATGGGGGAGCGGCTCGATCAGACCAGTGACTGCCAGATGCACACAATCGGTGGGCGTGCCATTCACAAACTTGAAGCCATTCGGGGCGGTCCGCAGCGTCAGGGGTCGATCCAGCGTCAGGGAATTACTGGCGCCACTACGATCGCGTTCCGGAGCAACAACGTCAATGGGGCCTAACGGAGTCAGCGCATCAAACAGGACGCGAAGACCGGTGGCGAAATAGCCATCATCGTTGGAGAGAAGGATCGACATAATGGCCGTAAGGATACCGCAAGCAGACCGCCTGCTAGCGCCCGGATGATAGAAACCGATAATAAAAAAGGGGGGCTTTAGCCCCCCTTAGATCGGAACAACCCAATTTTGATTAGCGAATCAATAGGCTTTCAAGGGATTTACCCTGATTCAGCGCAGCCTGAACCCACAGCGGCTTGCGACCACGACCGGTCCAGGTTTCCGATGGATTAGATGGGTTGGCATATTTAGCAGCCACCGGCTTGCGGGCTCCCGACGATTTACGGGGCTTTTTAGTACCGGCCAATTCTTCCAGCGAATAACCATGCTCACGGGCAATGGCTTTCAGCTTTTCAATGGCGGCTTCACGAGCGGCACTGGTGGCCTCTTCGGTGCGGCGCTTGATTTCGGCCGGTACCTTTTTGAGCAGGTCTTTTAGTTGATCAATATTCAGGCTCGACAGATCCATTGATATCTCCGGATAATTAGGTGATTTAAAAAAATTGGATAGCCAATGATTGGCTTATTCGCTAATTCTAATCCTGATAAATATAAATAACAATACCAGGACAATTAACCGAAATAATTTCGGGCCAATTTAATCAATCATTTTTTTAAAAGCAAAAGGTCACTGAACAGGGACCCTATTTTCCGGCTAAGTCAAAAAACAAAAAAGCCAACCGGCAAAGGTTGGCTAATTCATTGAATCTATTGGTCGGGGCGGCGGGATTCGAACTCGCGACCCCTTGCACCCCATGCAAGTGCGCTACCAGGCTGCGCTACGCCCCGACTCGGGCTGCATTGTACGGCATTACCGCCGCGCACTCAATGAAAATCAGTGCTGGAGCAGCTGAATAATCTCTTCGAGCTTTGCCCTGAGGTCAACCGACACGGCAGATTGTGGCGTTTGAGCGCTCTGGGCATTCACGTAATTCGACATTGAACCGTTCGCATGTCCGTTAGCATGACCATTGCCGTTGGTGTTGCCATTACCCGATGGGTGGCTGAGCTGTATCCGAGCCCCGTGGATCGTATAACCCTGATCGTAGAGCAACTCGCGTATGCGGCGAACGAGCAGAACTTCATGGTGCTGGTAGTAACGACGATTCCCCCGACGCTTGAGCGGCTTAAGCTGGGTAAATTCCTGCTCCCAGTAGCGCAGTACGTGCGCCTTCACGCCACACAGCTCGCTGACCTCACCGATCGTAAAATAACGCTTGGCCGGAATCGGCGGCAACGCCGACGAGCTCCTCGTTACGGCATCGACCTCTGTACCGCCCATCGGGCTGAATAGATCCGTCATGACTGACAGTAATCAATCAGTGACGGCCGGATTTCTGGACGCGCTCGACTTCATCCTTGAGCTTCTGGCTCGGATGAAAGGTCACGACACGTCGTGCCGAGATCGGGATTTCTTCGCCAGTCTTCGGGTTACGCCCCGGGCGCTGCGGCTTGTCACGCAGCTGGAAGTTGCCAAACCCGGATAGCTTCACCCACTGGCCTCCCGTCAGTTTTTCGGCAATTTCAGCAAAGAAGGCTTCCACCATATCCTTGGATTCACGCTTGTTCAGTCCGAGATTCTCGAAGAGGATGTCGGAGACTTCGGCTTTGGTCAGTGTGGTCATGGTGCAGGTCTTTCAAAAATACGTCAGGCCAGCCAAAGGCCGGCGTGATTGGATCCGAATAAATATTCTAACGGTTTTCAGCTTCTCAGGGTGGCGCCGACTGCGACAAGTCGCTCCAGCAGCTTCGCCATGACGGACTCAACCATCTGATCTTCCAAGGTTTTCTCAGTATCCTGCAAGGTGAAGCGGAAAGCAAGGCTTTTCGCCCCCTCCGGCACCCCTTTGCCCTGATACTGGTCAAACAGGACAACGTCCTTCAGCACGGTCGGCGCATCGGCCCAGAGTTGATCCAGTAGGGTCTGCACCGGCATCGCCGCATCCACGACCACCGCCAGATCACGGTAAACAACCGGGAAGGCGGATACCGGAGCATAGGTGGGCACCTTAACCGGTGCCATCAGATCACTATCCAGCTCAAAGAGAATCGGTGCCGATTCCAGCTCATATTTCTGAACCCACCGCGGATGGAGTTCCCCAAGCCAACCCACCGGTTGACCATCGCGCAAGATTCGGGCGCTTCGCCCCGGATGAAAGGCAGGATGAAGCGCCGCCTCGAAGCGCAGCGTGCCCAAGAGATTCAGTGCTTCGACATCCGCCTTGGCATCAAAGAAATCCGTCGCGCGCGTCTTGGCGCCCCACTGCTCGGCGACCACCGGCCCCCAGCTTAGCCCCCCCAGACGCAAGGTCTGGCGATATCCATCAACCTGTCCGACCGTGGAGAAATTCGCCCGCTCAAAGACGCGACCCGTTTCAAAAACCTGGAGACGGGGCTGACGACGGCGCTGATTATGGATGAGGGTATTGATCAGGCCGCCAATCAGCGTCGAACGCATGACCGAAAGATGGCTGGCAATCGGGTTCGCCAATTCGACAGGCGCTGCGTTGGCCGCAAAGTCTACTTCCCAGGCCTCGGGGGTGAAGGCAAGATTAATCACCTCCTGATAGCCACGTTCAACCAAAGTATCACGCAGCGCGCGAAGCGGGCGTTGCGTCTCGGTCTGGCCCAGCATCGTCATCGGCCCGATGGGTGGTTTCGCAGGGATCTGGTCGTAACCAATCACGCGGGCCACTTCTTCAATCAGGTCCTCTTCGATTTCCAGGTCATGACGCCAGCTTGGCGGCACAATCTTCAGGCCACCCTCGACCATTTCAGGCTTGAAACCCAAACGTTCGAAGATGGCTGTAATTTCGGCATCGCTTGGCGCAATGCCCAGTACTTTGCGAATACGGTCAAAGCGGGCGTTGACCGGCAGACGCTCAGGCAATGCCGTCAACTGATCCACTACCGGGCCGGGTTTGCCACCGCAGATCTGGAGGACTAATTGTGTGATCCGCTCCACGCCGGTTACTGTGTCGTTGAAATCGACGCCGCGTTCGAAACGGTGGCCGGCATCCGTGTTCAGGGTAAGCCAGCGACTGCGACCCTGGATAGCCGAGGGGAGCCAGTAAGCGGCTTCGACATATATATCGGTCGTCTGATCCGTACAGGCGGTGCGCTCGCCACCCATAATGCCGGCAAGGCTAATCGCACCCTGCGTATCGGCAATCACGCCGTAGCGTGCATCCAGCGTGACTTCGTTACCACCGAGTAGCGTCAGTTTCTCTTCAGGCTCGGCCCAGCGTATGGTTAGGCCCTGCTGCACACTGTTCAGATCAAACACATGGTTCGGGCGATTGAGCTCCAGCATCACATAGTTGGAGATGTCGACCAGCGCGCTAATAGTGCGCAGACCGCATCGTTCCAGCGCCTGGATCATCCATGCAGGTGTTTGCGCTTTTGCATTGACTCCCCGGATGATACGACCGGTAAAACGGCCACACAGATCAGGCGCTTCAATACAGACCGGCAGTGTTTGATCATGAGTCGGTTCAACCGGCTTGATCTCCGGCGCATTCATCGGGGTATGGGTCAACGCCGAAACCTCACGCGCCAAGCCCAACAGCCCCAGGCAATCCGGGCGGTTGGGCGTGAGCTTGAGTTCGATACAGATATCGTCCAGGCAGAGCAGTTCACGGAGCAACGTGCCTGGCTTTGCATCGGCCGACAGAATCATGAGGCCATCACTCTCTTTAGCCATGCCCAATTCCACGGCGGCACACAGCATCCCAGCAGAGGGCACGCCACGCACCTTGGCTTCTTTGATTTTGAAATTGCCTGGCAATACAGCGCCTGGCAATGCACACGGCACTTTGAGGCCGGCGGCCACATTGCTGGCACCACAAACGATTTGTCGCGACACCCCCTCGCCCGTATCGACCTCACAGACATTCAGACGATCCGCATCCGGATGTTTGGAGACGGACAACACGTGACCAACGACCACGTTGTTAAAAGGCGGCGCCACAGATCCCCGTTCTTCTACTTCCAGACCGGCCATGGTCAGTAACTCGGCCAGCGCTTCGGAAGACAGATCCGGATTGACGAACTGACGGAGCCAGGATTCCGAGAATTTCATGCTTGAAGTCTTTCGCTAAAACTTGACTTTAATTACCGCGCCAATCAGGCAGCGAACTGATTTAGGAAACGGATATCACCTTCAAAAAAGAGGCGCAGATCGTTGATACCATAACGCAGCATCGTCAGGCGATCCGGTCCCATGCCGAAGGCGAAACCGACATAACGCTCTGCGTCGATACCGGCTTTAGTCAGCACATTCGGATGCACCATGCCGCAGCCGGCCACTTCCAGCCAACGCCCCTTGAGCGGGCCTTCGCCAAAAGCCACATCAATTTCAGCCGAGGGTTCAGTGAAAGGAAAAAAGGACGGACGGAAACGCACCTTCAGATCATCCGTTTCAAAGAACTGATGCAGGAAGTCGATGATCACGCCTTTGAGTCCGGCAAAGGTGACATGCTCGCCCACCCATAGACCTTCGACCTGGTGGAACATCGGCGAGTGCGTGGCATCGGAGTCCACGCGATAGACCCGTCCCGGCGCAATAATGCGGATCTCGGGCATCCCTTCCTTGCCACCAAACTTGGCGACATGATTCTGCATGTAGCGCGCCTGAATCGGGCTGGTATGCGTCCGTAAGAGCACATCCTGCTGCACGTTACCCTGCGCATCCTTAAGATAGAACGTATCGTGCATCGAACGCGCCGGATGATCATCCGGTGTATTGAGTGCCGTGAAGTTAAAGTAATCCGTTTCGATTTCCGGCCCTTCGGCCACCGAAAAACCCATAGAAGCAAACAACGCTTCAATCCGTTGCAGACTGCGCGTGACCGGATGCAAGCCACCGCGCTTCACACCACGTCCAGGCAGGGTCACATCTAGCGCTTCTTCAGCAAGACGGGCATTGAGTTGTTCTTCTTTCAGGGCGTCACGACGGCTATTGATGGCCGCTTCCATTTGTGCCTTGATCTTATTGATCTTGCCACCGGCTTCTTTACGTTCTTCGACAGGCAAGTTGACCAGCCCTTTAAGGGCTTCAGTCACGATGCCATTCTTACCCAGATAGCGGGCCTTGGTCACTTCCAGAGCATCGCCGTCCTTGACGGCAACCAGCGCTTCCGACAACTCGGACAAGAGGGCTTCGGGGTTCAGCGACAACATAGTCAACCTCAGGGAAATACGTTCAGAACATCGGTAAAAAACAGCACGCCGTGCTTTACGGATAATCCGAAAAAAAAGGAGGCATTGCGCCTCCTTTTTCAGACCAGACTGCGATTACAGACCGAGGCTTGCCTTGGCTTGGTTCGCCAGCTGGGCAAACGCCGGCTTGTCGAACACGGCCAGATCAGCCAGAACCTTACGATCGACTTCGATCGAGGCCTTCTTCAGACCGTTCATGAAACGGCTGTAGGTCAGACCCAGTTCACGCGAAGCGGCATTGATACGCGCAATCCACAGAGTGCGGAACTGACGCTTGCGCTGACGACGGTCACGGTACTGGTATTGACCGGCCTTCATCACCGCCTGCTTGGCGATACGGTAAACGTTCTTACGACGGCCACGGTAACCCTTGGCCAACTTCAGGATTTTCTGGTGACGAGCGCGTGCTGTTACACCACGTTTTACGCGAGGCATTGTTTATTCTCCTTATGCGTAGGGCAGCATGGCTCGGACAGCTGCAACATCCGAGGGGTTGAGGGTTTCCGGTCCACGCAGCTGACGCTTTGACTTGGTCGTCTTTTTCGTCAGGATGTGGCGCTTAAACGCATGGCCGCGCTTGATACTGCCGCTGCCACGAACGCGGAAACGCTTGGCTGCGCCGCTCTTCGTCTTCATCTTGGGCATATTTATGCTCCTTTATGACATGTCATCAGGTGGTTCCCGGCGGAAACTCTTGTTGACCCGATGCCACTTGTTAATGACCCGACTGTTGGTACAACCCGGTC
Organism: uncultured Dechloromonas sp.; assembly: GCA_964604465.1. Taxonomy (GTDB): domain Bacteria; phylum Pseudomonadota; class Gammaproteobacteria; order Burkholderiales; family Rhodocyclaceae; genus Fluviibacter. Next base: position 18,229 of record CAZRYZ010000009.1, read on the forward strand.
AATCCTGCTGGAAACCACTTCGCCTTGTGTTGCTCAGGCAGCCGCCGTTTCCGATTGTTCCTCCTTCGCCTTCGGCTTGGCACCCGCAACGGCTTTCTTGACCGGTGCAATCACCATCACCATCTGGCGACCTTCCATCTTTGGCATCTGCTCCACCGAGCCGATGTCTTCCAGATCTGCTTTGACACGTTCCAGCTGACGCATCCCGAACTCCTGATGCGACAGTTCACGACCCCGGAAGCGCAGGGTCACTTTAACCTTGTCTCCCTCGCCCAAGAAACGCACCATGTTGCGCATCTTGATCTGGTAATCGTTTTCGTCCGTACCCGGGCGCAGCTTGATTTCCTTGACCTGAACCTGCTTCTGTTTCAGCTTGGCTTCATGCTGGCGCTTGGCTTCCTGGTACTTGAATTTGCCGAAATCCATGATTCGGCAAACTGGCGGCTCAGCCGTCGGTGCAATCTCGACCAGATCCAGTTCGGCTTCTTCAGCCTGCGCGAGCGCATCGCGAATGGAAACCACCCCCAGCTGTTCGCCTTCAGGGCCGAGCAGGCGGACCTGCGGCGCGGTGATTTCCTCATTGAGGCGGTTCGACTTCGGAAGAGCTATGACCTGTACTCCTAATTCATTAAAAAACGAACCGCGCTTACCGGTAGGCGGCAACGTCTGCTTTCAGACGTTCGATCAGTTCTGCGATGGGCATCTGCCCCAGATCCTGACCCCCACGGGTACGCACGGCCACGAGACCGGCTTCTTTTTCCTTGTCGCCAACGACAAGTTGGTAAGGCAGCCGGTTAACGCTATGTTCCCGAATTTTATAGGTAATTTTCTCATTACGCAAATCGGCTTCGGCACGGAAACCAGCCGCATGAAGCTGATTCACCACATCCTGGGCATAATCGGCCTGCTTTTCCGAGATATTAAGCACCACGGCCTGTACCGGCGAGAGCCAGGTGGGTAAGGCACCTGAGTGGTTTTCGATCAGAATCCCGATAAAGCGCTCTAACGAGCCTAGGATTGCCCGGTGCAGCATGACCGGCACCTTACGGCTGTTGTCTTCGGCCACGTATTCCGCGCCCAGACGGCCCGGCATCGAGAAATCGACCTGCATCGTGCCACACTGCCAGGAACGGCCAATCGCGTCCTTGATATGGAATTCGATCTTGGGGCCGTAAAAGGCGCCCTCGCCCGGTAACTCAGTCCATTCCAGCCCCGAAGCCCGTAGGCCGGCGCGCAAGGCTTCTTCAGCCTTGTCCCAGATTTCGTCGGAGCCCACACGGCCTTCAGGGCGCAGTGCCAGTTTGACGGCCACTTCATGGAAACCGAAATCGGCATAAACCTGTTTGACCAGCGCATTAAACGCCGTCACTTCGGCCTCGATCTGGTCTTCGGTACAGAAAACATGGCCATCATCCTGCACGAAGCCACGCACTCGCATCAGGCCGTGCAGCGCCCCGGACGATTCATTCCGGTGGCATGAGCCAAACTCGCCATAACGAAGCGGCAGATCACGATAGGATCGTAGCCCAGCGTTATAAACTTGCACGTGACCCGGGCAGTTCATCGGCTTCAGCGCGTAGTGGCGCTTTTCCGACTCGGTCGTGAACATGTTCTCGTGGTAGTGGTCCCAGTGACCCGACTTTTCCCACAGGGAGCGGTCCAGAATCTGCGGGCAACGCACTTCCTGATAGCCGTTATCGCGATAAACACGACGCATGTACTGCTCCACTTCTTGCCAGACAGCCCAGCCCTTGGGGTGCCAGAACACCAGGCCCGGGGCTTCATCCTGCATGTGGAACAAATCCAGCGCGCGGCCTAAACGGCGATGATCGCGCTTCTCGGCTTCTTCCAGCATATGCAGGTAAGCGTCGAGGTCTTCTTTTTTGGCCCAGGCCGTACCGTACACACGCTGCAGCTGTTCGTTCTTGGGGTCGCCCCGCCAGTAGGCGCCAGCGATCTTCATGAGTTTGAAGTGCTTCAGTTTACCGGTCGATGGCACATGCGGCCCACGGCACAGGTCAACGAAATCGCCTTCGCGGTAGAGCGAAACCTCTTGATCCTGCGGAATTGCCGCAATCAGTTCGGCCTTGTACCGTTCGCCCTGCCCCTCAAAGAACTTGACGGCATCATCCCGCGACCAGACTTCACGGGTCACAGGAATATCCTTCTTGGCCAGCTCGGCCATGCGCTTTTCAATGGCCTGCAGATCTTCCGGCGTAAACGGGCGCGAGTAAGAGAAGTCGTAATAGAAACCGTTGTCGACCGTCGGACCAATCGTCACCTGGGCTTCAGGATAGAGCTCCTTGACTGCATAGGCCAGCAGGTGCGCGGTCGAGTGACGGATCAGCTCCAAGCCTTCCGGATCTTTGTCGGTAATAATGGCCAGTGGCGAATCAGACTGAATGCAATAACTGGTATCAACCAGCTTATCGCCCACCCTGCCGGCGAGCGCCGCACGAGCCAGGCCGGCGCCAATGCTAGCAGCAACCTCCAGTACGGTGACTGGCTGTGGATATTCTCGCTGGGAACCATCAGGAAGCGTGATAACGGGCATCTTGAGCTCGCATTCGTAACAAGGGCACAACAAACACAAAAGCCAGAGCAGGTGGCCGGGGTCGCGATACTTGCGATAATCGGCGAATCTGACTCTGGCTTGAGGGCTGAATTCGTTGGTAGGCGCGATTGGACTCGAACCAACGACCCCCACCATGTCAAGGTGGTGCTCTAACCAGCTGAGCTACGCGCCTACTGCAGGAGCGAGATTCTAACCAAAGCGTTGCTGCTTTGCAACCACCCCTTACCGAGACCCAAACCCAACCAGAGCAATACCAACAGGCCGAACAATAGCCACTCACGGCCCACGGCACCTGTGGCTGGCCATAAGTGCCCTGCCAAGACACGTGGCGGGTTAAGAACCACGTCAAAGATCCGAACGATGGGGTTCCCGGAGGCAGCCTGTCCCGCGATCAGCCGGAGGACGGCGCGCCCAATGATAAGCCAAACAAGGAGCTCAACAATGGCGCGCAGGGCCACAACCCCAAAAAGCAGAAAATCGGTCATTGCTCTTCGACACCAAACTGTCGATCCAGCCGGTTCATCCACAGGGCATAAATGGCAATCAGCAAGAGGTAAATCAGCAGTGCTCCCTGAGCTGTCATGAAATACCCCAGCGGTAGATCGAGAAAAGTCCACTGATTCAACCACTGCGAAAAATAACTCGCAACAAAGGTCACCAGAAACCAGATCAGGAGAAGCGTCAGTGTCACAACGAGGGTCTTTCGCCAATATCGACGTTGTTGTAAACGAATCTCAGGCATGCTGACTCTCCTCCGGTGGCCTATCCGGATGTGTCTCCAGATGTTTTTCCCGGTTAAACAGGATGCGTGGATAACGCAAACGCTCGATGAACTGCATACAATCCGGGGACGGCGGGGGTGTCATCAGGCTGACGAACGCGTTCACCAGAAAAGCCGCCGGAATACCAAAGATGCCTGCTGCCGAGGCATTGATCCCAAACCAGGGATCCATACCAAAGCCATAAAGACCGAGCCACGGGACGCTATCAAAGTTGACCCGAACAATATAAACGACCGTCACCAGCATCCCGGCGAGCATCCCCGCGATGGCCCCCGCACGATTGGCCCGGGGCCAGAAGATACCGAGAACCAGCGCGGGGAACAGGGCTGCTCCGGCAATCGAGAACGCCCAGGCCACCATGTCCACAATCGACGCCGGTCGCTGAACGGCGATCGCAGCCGCCACAATGGCAACCCCCACCATCACTGTCTTCGACACAATCAACCGCCACGATGCCGATGCGTCCGGTCTAAGCAGTTTGAAATAGATGTCGTGTGAAAGCGCGGAGGTAATCGAGAGCAAGAGCCCCTCGGCGGTCGACAATGCGGCCGCCAGCCCCCCCGCAGCAACCATTCCAGAAATGACATACGGTAACCCGGCAATTTCCGGGGTTGCCAGCACAATCAGATCAGGACTAATCGTCAGCTCGGCCCACTGCACCAGATGATCCTGATTGATGTCATCGACCCCGACCATGCCGATACGGCCCCAAGTACTAAACCATTCTGGCAACGCCTGCAATGGCGCTCCCACGAGCGTCTCCATGATCTGCAGTTTGACCAGTACGGCGTAGGCCGGTGCCAGCAAATACACCAGCACAACAAAGAACAGCGACCAGAACACGGTTCGACGTGCCTGGCTCACGCTGGCAATACTGTAGTAGCGCATGAGTAGATGGGGCAACGAGGCCGTACCGATCGTCAAACAAAAAACCAGCGCCATGAAGTTGGCGCGACTGCTCATGTCTTCAGGGAGCGTAAAGGCCATGAGGTCATCGACCGGATGAGTTGCGCGTTCGCGCGCATTTTTCAGCTCATTCCGCCATTGCGCATGTGCCTGCTGCGGCTCGCTTGGTAGCGCCCGTTTCTCACGTTCCACCTGAACGATATCTCTGATCGAAACGTCATCCTGCCGCATCTGGCTGATCTTCTCAGTCAGTCGGGCGTGCTCACGCTCAAGCGACGCGGGGAGCCCCGCGATTTTGGACTGCAACTGTTCCGCCCGCTCGGCATAAAGCGTCCTCACATGTTTCTCTTCATCGCGATTGAAGACATCACGTTCCAGCGCCACTAGCTTCTGCATCGATGCCGCATAAAACACTGGTGGTGCCGGCACTCCGGTCTTCTCGAAGGCCAGAAAGGTAATGGGCGTAATGTAGGCGATCAGCAAAATGACGTACTGCGCTGCCTGCGCATGTAACAGCGCCCGCATGCCCCCAAGGAATGAGCAGACCAGTACACCTGCTAGACCAAGATAGACGCCGATTTCGAATTGCAGGGTAATGAACCGGCTGGTGATAACACCAACGCCATACACCTGGGCAACCACATAGATTAGCGAGGCCAGAATGACGGCCAGCGCCCCAAGAAGCCGGATTGCGTCACCACCGTAGCGTGCCGCAAGAAAATCAGGCAGCGTGTATTGCCCAAATTTTCGCAAATACGGCGCCAGCAGGAGCGCAAGCAATACATAACCACCCGTCCAGCCAATGACGAAGGCCAGCCCCTGATAACCCGTGTGATACAGCGCCCCTGCCAGACCGATAAATGAGGCGGCCGAAAGCCAATCGGTACCAGCCGACATCCCGGCATAAACAGCCGATACACGGCGACCCGCTACAAAATACTCGGCCACATCCGAGGTACGGGTAAAGAGGCCTACTAATGAAAAGACCAGCAAAGTGACGAGGAGAAAACCGTAGCCAATCCAGCGCTCAGAGAGCCCCCCTTGTTCGAGCCATCCGAGAAAAATGACCAGGCTCACAAACCCTGTCGAAAAGGCGAGCACAAACAAGGCGGGGCCATAAGCGCCCAGCAGCAGCCGTAACCGGTTATTCATCGAAAGACACCTGCAGACATCTCCGGTTTCAAAGTTGCAAATTGAGCCGGATCTGTTGCTGCAATCGTTTGGCCTGCTTCAACCCTTCGCGCAAAAGCACCTGATCAAAGCTGTTAAGCAGCGATGGCTGGACATGGTTGTCCACCCGGGCGCCCTCACGCAGGGCATACGACTGGTAATCAAGCCGAATTCGCTGTAGCGCCGACATCGCACCCAATGTGGCTTCGATATCACGCTCATTCAAACCAAACGCCGGACCCGCCTTCAGAAACCGAGAACGCGTATCCGCATCGGGCACTCCAGCCGACAAAGCCATGATCCGGGCGGCATCCACAAAAATCCGGATGCCATATTTCTTGATATCGATGAACCGGTCTTTGCCATCCTTCTCGGTCACAATGTCGCCCGTGAAACCAATCGGGGGCTCCGCGGTTAATGCATTGGTTGCCATTAATCTGAGGAATATCTGGGCAGAACTTCCCCCCGACCACTGAGCCAGTCTCTGATGCAGAATACTCGCCAGATCCATATCGCCGTACAAAGGACGCAGATCGAAAAAGATCGTCGCATTGAGAAGTGCCTCTGGTTCCGGTTTATGGATCCAGTCGTAAAAAAGCTGCACCCACTCATCGAGCGACCGGCACCATTTGACGTTGCCGGCCATGATATCCCCGGGACATAGCGTAAAGCCGGCATCCGACAACCGGCGATTGACCTCACAAGCAAATGGCAAAAAAACCGTTCGTAGTTCTTCCGCTTCGGCTTCATCACTGGCGGTAAAAATCAGGCCGTTATCCTGATCCGTAGTCAATGTCTGTTCCTGGCGAGCCGCCGAACCCAGATTCACCCAGCACCAAGAGGCGGCTGGTAGCCGCGCACTCTGAGCGCACAAAGCCACGACACGTTGCGACAGTGCGTCGTTAAGCCAGGAGATTGCATAGGTGGCTAGGGCGCCACCAAAGCCGCAGTCAGCAAACTCCCGTCCCATTTTCTGCACCTGATCGGCCAGCGAGGAAACCTCTTCAGGGGAGGCACCCGCAATCTGTTGTGCAAGCACCCGCGCCCGCTGAGCGAGAAATTCATCAGTTCCGAAAGAACGGAAATCAGTATTTGAGTTTGGCATAGTAAGTCTTCTGTGAGGCATCTATGGCCTGACCCAGGGTGGTTACACCCTGCTCCGCCAGCAACGGAATCAATTTTATAAAGACTTCTGCGGTCGCCGTTGCATCGGCCAGGGCATTATGGCGCTTGCCCATACTGACCCCGAGCCGATCCATGATGGCCTCCAGACTATGGCTCGTCTGGTTGGGCGCCGCCACCGCCGAAAGCATCAGCGTATCCAGCACGGGATGATCAAAACGGATCCCAATCTGTCGCTCCTTGATCGACAGGAAGCGCATATCAAAGGCCACGTTATGCCCGACCAGGACGGTATCCGAACAGAACTTTTCAAATGCTGGCAATACCATGTCGCAGGTGGGTTTCCCCAGGAGCATGCTTTGCGTAATGCCATGGATGGCGATACTGGCTGCTTTTAATGGAATCCTCGGATCAATCAGTTCATCAAAATATTCCTGATTAAGGATGCGGCCATTCAGGATTCTAACGGCCCCGACCTGGATGATCTCGTCATTCAACGGTTCCAGCCCGGTGGTCTCGGTATCAAAGACCGTATACATCAGCGCGCTTAATGGCTGATCCAGATCAACATTCTCGAAGCCGCGTTCAAACAGGTTGAAATCATAATATTCAGGGCGCGCATCTGATTCCTCGAAGGCAGCGGACTGAATGAGTGCGGCGTCAGGCATCACTCGGGGAAGCAGAATGCGGATTCGCGCCTCTTCCGTGACTCGCGTCCGCTGATACCACATTTCGGCACCATGTCGGTTCAGAATATCCCGCAGGTTGGGTGGGTTAATGGCATTTTCTGTTTTGACGGTCTCCAGTTCCCAGCTTAATACCGTCTCCGAGCTGAGTGGCAAACCGTCCCAGACAACATCCATGTGCACGAATCGATCATCCGCATCAATCTGCAGGCGCATGCTTCGCGCATCCGCCACTTCCTGAACACGATTAACGAGGAATGTGATGGCCGAAACCAGTGCAAAACTGTCTGCGCGTACCCAGTAGGATGCCGGGACATCGACTTCTGCCATTAGATCGAAATCCAGCTTTTTGCGAACCTGGTTCCGGGCCACGGCCATGACGTCATCAACAAGCATGTCATCAAGCGGCCAGGCCTGTTGCTGATTGAGGGAAAGCTGTTGCAACGTTTCATCCAGCCGCTGGCTCATCTTGCGGACCTCGACCGCCATACCTGCCACAAAGCGATCACGCATCTCCGGGGGCATGTCAGGGTTATCAGTCAATGTTTCAACAGCAGCACGCAAGGAACCCAGGGAGGCACGACTGCCTTCGGTCAAAGCTCCGAGCGCCTGATCACGACGCGAATCTTCTTCTAGAACCCGCGTGATGTTTTCAACCAGAAGAATGTAGCCGGAGGCCTCTGCAGCAACCTCATCATTGACCTGCGTCTTCAGAACCGGCGACACCTGCACCCGCACCAGCTGACCACCTTCCGAAGTGGTGACAAAGTTAGCTGCCGCATGCCGGGTTCCGCGCTCCAGTTGCATATTGATGCTGTCCTTGGCGTAGGCAATATGGCTCGGATCCAGAATCGATGAAATAGACCGCCCCAAACCAATAAGCGCCCCGCGATTGACCGACGTGGGGCCAGTTGCAAGCGACTCGAACATGAAGCGGGCGCGATTGTTATAAAGCAGAATCCGCCCTTCGAGATTACAGACCACCACCGCTTGCGCCAGTTCCGACATCAGTGCGGCCAGACGGTTCTTTTCTTCTTCAATCACGCCCTTCGCCTTGGCCACCTGCGCCTCGACATCGTCAATATAGGTATCGCGCTGGCTGGCCAGATCATTGATTGCGCGAACGAGTTCACGCAGCTCAGGAGGGCCTTTCTCCACAATACGGAACGAACGGTTTGAGCCAAGCATCATACGCAACTGCTCGACCATCGCAGCCATGCCGGTTACGTAGCGATTAAACAGACGGCGAACTAGCAATAGGCCCACGATAAAACCGAGCGCAGTTAACGCGCCCCCCAGGGGAATCTGCGGTAACAGGTGTTCGATCAGAACATCGCGCATCCCCGGCGAAGCACCCAGCCAGATCAGTACAGACGTCAGCAAAAACGGCCCTGTCATCAACATCCCGAGGATGATGACGGCAATGACAAATCGCCACTTGGCTTTCAAATCTCGAAAAATCATGGGGTCACCCTTGGCAATACTTTCTAGCCCAGTACCTCGCGGATCTTGATCACCAGATCCTTGGTCGAAAAGGGTTTGAGCATATAGGCATCGGCACCAAGCGCCAGGCCTTTGGCCTGTTCTGTATCACGCCCTTTGGCAGTCAGCATGATGATCTTTGGCTGCATGAGGGATGAATCAGCACGCACAATCTCGCAAACCTCGAAGCCCGACTTGTTGGGCATCATCACATCGAGCAATATCAGATGCGGGTTGAAACTCCGAATCTTCTCAAGCGCCGAATCGCCATCCGCCGCGGTATCAATCTCGAACCCCTCCTTTTTCAGGAGAAACTCCAAGGACATCAGAATATTCGGCTCGTCATCAACAATCAGGACCTTATGATTCATAGTGCGCTCCCCTCTCAGACTTTCTGTTCAAGTGGAATAGTGAAATAGAACGTCGAACCCGTATCGGCATCTTCAATACCATGACCATGGCTAGCAACCCGACTTTCGACCCAGAGCTTGCCACCAAAGTGCTCGATGATCTCCCGGCTGATCGGTAGCCCCAGCCCTGTGCCCTGCGGTTTGTCCGTCATGGTGTTGCCGCCTTGGCGGAAACGCTCGAAGATCAACCCCTGATACTCTTCCGGAATCCCCGGACCGTTATCATGGACGGCCACTCGGACATATCCGTCCTCACACGTCAGCGTTACACGGATCAACCCGTCACCTACAGGAACAAACTTGACCGCGTTGGAGAGCAGATTAATAAATACTTGCTTGATACGATCTCGATCAATGGCCACAACGACTGGCGCACTGGATTCAGGTAGCTGCATTTCAAAGGCTGAACCACGTTCCTTGAAAAGTTGCGTCATCGACTCGGCAGTCTCTGTCAGTAGCTCCGGCAGGTCGACGTCCTCGATAGCCCATTCGACGCGCCCCGATTCCAGCTTCGCAAAATCGAGAATCTGATTGATCAGGCGGGTCAGGCGCTCGGCCTCACCGACGATGATGCCAAGGAAGCGAGTCCTGTCTTCGGCGGACATTTCCGGATCATCGTGCAGCATCTCCGAAAAGGCCCGTATCGAAGTTAGGGGCGTACGCAGTTCATGCGTGACCGTCGACATAAAGTCATCCTTCAAGCGATCGAGCTCGAGTAATTTCTCGTTAGCAGCGCGCAAATCCCGGGTCGCCTCTTCCAGTTCTGCCGACTTGCGCTCCAGCTCCCTAGAGTGGGCGCGCACTTGGGAGGCCTCATCCAGAATATTGAGCACTTCATCCAGCCCAAGTTCTTCTTCCTGAACCACCGAGCTCACCATCACGTGCGCACTGGCCGAACCAATCGCCCCTGCCAGCTGGGTTTCGGAAAACATGACGAAATCTGCATCGGCCTGCAACTGGCTCACCTTAGCTAGGCCACGGTTGATTGCATATTTCTGAAGACGGTTCTGGGCCTGCTTAGGCCCCAGAAAACGCTTCAGTAATTCAACGAGGGCATCTGCCGAGGCCGTGCCCCGCCAGATCTTTGTATTGATCGCCCCGCTGCTGTTGATATTGACGAACTGGTTTGCAGTCGCCACCTCGGCCGGATCCTGGCGGGTCAGCACTGACACTGCAAAATAGGCGCCCACATTCACGAACATGCTCCAGAATAGAGTGTGCGCAATCGGGTCGAGCGATTTGAGACCAAGGAGACCGTGTGCCGCCAGCAAGGTCATACCGAAGGGACCATCGGTAATAAAGCCACTATCCATCCAGCCAGACCGCGCAAACGACGGCAAGAGCGCGGTGTAAAGCCAAACGGCAAAACCCATCAGCAGGCCAGCCAGCGCCCCCTTACGGTTGCCATCCTTCCAATACATGCCCCCCAGCAGCGCAGGTGCAAATTGCGCTACGGCCAGAAAAGAAATCAGACCGATGGAAACGAGTGCATAGGCCTCACCGGCACCCCGGAAATACAAATAACCCAGCAAAAGCAAAAACACGATGGTGCAACGGCGAATCAGCATGATCACCTTGCTGAGATCCTTCCGCCGGGAAAATTCCGAATCATGGCGCAGCAAAAGAGGAACCACCAGGTCATTCGACACCATGGTCGCTAAGGCAATCGTTTCGACGATCACCATACCGGTCGCTGCGGAGAGGCCACCCAGGAAAGCGAGGACCGCCATGGACGCATTACCCTCAGTCAGAGGCAGTGTCAGCAAGAGTGCATCTGCGACAAAAGGCTTGCCATCGAAATGCAACATCCCAGCCAGTGCAATTGGCATCACAAAAATATTGATCAGCAACAGATAGAGCGGGAAGAGCCACACGGCACGACGCATGTGGTTCTCATCAACATTTTCGACTACCGTGATCTGGAACTGGCGAGGCAACATCAGAATCGCGAGACCCGAAAGCACGGTCAGCGAAAACCAATTGGTGTAGTTCACCGAATCCGGTTGCAGAAGAGCTGCCATCTTGGGAATCAGCTCGGCCCGACTGAAAATATCGGCAAAGCCGTCATTCAGGAACCAGACAACATAGACCCCGATCGCTATGAAGACGATCAGCTTGAACAAAGATTCAAAGGCAACCGCCAGGACCATACCCTCATGACGTTCGGTCACATCCAGGTGCCGGGTTCCGAAGAGAATGGTGAAGGTCGCCAGAATCATGGCGATGATCGCTGTTGAGTCCGGCATGAATGCTAGCGACTCCAGGGCATCCGGTATCAGCGCTTCAGCATCGTTCGGGAACAGCACCTTCAGGCTGTATGAAATAGCCTTCAGTTGAAGAGCAATGTAGGGAATGATGCCAATCACAGCAATCACCGTGACCAAGCCGGCCAGCAGAGGGCTCTTACCATATCGAGCCGAAATAAAATCAGCGATCGATGTGAGACGCAGGGTTTTGCTGATACGGATCATTTTGAGAATGACCGCCGCAAACAGGAACATCAGGGTCGGCCCCAGATAGATGGTCAGGAAACTGAATCCACCTGTCGTGGCGCGTCCAACACTTCCGTAAAAGGTCCAGGAGGTGCAATAAACGGCAATCCCGAGGGCATAGACCGTGGAGGTCATCACCGAACGGCCGGCATCGGCCCGGCGATCACCAAAACGGGCGATGGCGAACAAAGCCCCAAGATAAATAAAGGTCAGGAGCCCAACCAGCCAATCGGCAATCATGAGCGTTCGGTTCCTGCAGAAATAGAGGGTCGTGCAACACCACGCCGGCGCGGTTCCGCCGCCAGACGCGCCATCACAATGACCAGAAGCCAGGCCCCAAAAAGACCGATATATAACGTTGGCACCGAATCGATGTGACCACGAAAGAGTGACAGAATCGGAAAATTAAATGCCAGAAATGCCAACGCGCCAACGATGGCAAGCTTGGACACGCTTTTTTGCATCCCTTTTGGCATAGGCACTCCCACTCAAAGTGAAAAACCGGCGCAGTCACCCGCGCCGGTTTCTCTGTCAAGCATCGGCTGATTGTTATCAGCTCTCATGTCCGGCAGATGCCGGTCTCGCGAACCACCCTCCTCCTGAATGATCGTTGCGGTTCGCGTGACCCGGGGCGCCGCACAGCGCCCCGGAGTTCCTGGTTAGCCCTTGAGCTGTTCCAGGATGTGCGGGTTTTCCAGCGTCGAGGTATCTTGCGTGACTTCCTCACCCTTGGCGAGCGAGCGCAGCAGACGACGCATGATCTTGCCCGAGCGGGTCTTCGGCAGGTTGTCACCAAAGCGGATGTCCTTCGGCTTGGCGATCGGACCAATCTCCTTACCCACGAAGTCGGACAGCTCCTTGATCACCTTCTTGGCCTCTTCGCCAGTCGGGCGAGCACCCTTCAGGACAACGAAGGCCACGATGGCTTCACCGGTCAGATCATCCGGACGACCCACAACAGCAGCTTCGGCCACCAGCGGGTTAGCGACCAGTGCCGATTCGATTTCCATGGTGCCCATGCGGTGACCCGACACGTTCAGCACGTCATCGATACGACCGGTGATGGTGAAGTAACCATTTTCAGCATCACGGATTGCGCCGTCACCCGCCAGGTAGAGCTTGCCACCAAGATCTTCAGGGAAGTACGACTTCTTGAAGCGATCCGGATCGCCCCAGACCATACGAATCATCGACGGCCACGGCTTCTTCACAACCAGGATGCCGCCCTGGCCCCAAGGCACTTCGTTACCGGTCTCGTCGACCACGGCCGCCTGGATCCCCGGGAACGGCAGGGTGCACGAACCCGGAACCAGCGGCGTTGCGCCCGGCATCGGGGTAATCATGTGACCACCGGTTTCGGTCTGCCAGAAGGTATCGACGATCGGACAGCGACCGCCACCGACGTTCTCGTAGTACCACTCCCAGGCGGTCGGGTTGATCGGCTCGCCCACCGAACCCAGCAGGCGCAGGCTCGACAGGTCGTATTTTTTCGGGTGCACGTTTGGATCCGTATCCGAAGCCTTGACCAGCGAACGGATGGCGGTCGGTGCCGTATAGAAAATCGACACTTTGTGCTTTTGGATCATGTCCCAGAAACGGCCAGCATTCGGGAAAGTCGGGATCCCTTCGAAAACCACTTCGGTACCACCGCAAGCCAACGGGCCATAGGTGATGTAGGTGTGGCCGGTGACCCAGCCGATATCGGCCGTACACCAGAAAACATCATCCTTCTTCAGATCGAAGGTATAGAGCATGGTCAGCATGGCGTGCAGCAGATAACCACCCGTCGAGTGCTGAACACCCTTCGGCTTACCGGTCGAGCCCGAGGTGTAGAGGAGGAACAGCGGATGTTCTGCTTCGACCCATTCCGGTTCGCACTGGTCCGACTGCTTATCGACGATGTCGGCAGCCCACACATCGCGACCGGCGGTCATCGCAACATCGGCACCAGTCCGCTTGAACACCAGAACTTTCTTACAGGCATCACAGCCGCCCATCGCAAAAGCTTCGTCAGCAATGGCCTTCAGGGGCAGCGACTTGCCACCACGGAACTGGCCGTCACTGGTGATCAGCACCTTGGCGCCCGCATCTTCGATACGGTCACGCAGCGATTGAGCCGAGAAACCACCGAATACGATCGAGTGAGTAGCGCCGATACGGGCACAGGCCTGCATCGAGGCGATACCGTCAATGGTCATCGGCATGTAAATGATGACGCGGTCGCCCTTTTGTACGCCGAGTTCTTTCAAGGCGTTAGCGATCTTGCTGACGCGTGCCAGCAGTTCCTTGTAGGTCACTTTGGTGACTTGGCCATCATCCGCTTCAAAAATCAGAGCCGTCTTGTCGCCCAGACCGCGCTCGATATTACGATCCAGACAGTTGTAGGAAGCGTTCAGCTTGCCATCAACAAACCAGCCGTAGGTCGGTGCCTTCGACTCGTCGAGAATCTTGGTAAACGGCGTTTGCCAGCTGAGGAGTTCCTTGGCGCGCTTGCCCCAGTAACCCTCATAATCCTGTTCGGCTTCAGCACACAGGGCCTTGTAACCATCCATGCCAGAAACGGCGGCATTTTTGACGAAGTCCGCGGACGGTTGATAGACCTTTTCATTCGACATGTTGCATCTCCTCGCTATTGTTTCGCTATTTGTTAGATACTGCCCTGGTTACTCCGGCTGTGAGACCACAGCTCGGGCCGGCATACCAATACCGCCCCATGAGCATCATGGTTCGGAGCGTATGCAGCACGTAGTCATTTAATGACCTTAGTCTTACACCCTGCTTACATCCCAGAGCCTTTATTCAAGCGCTTTTCATACCGCGTTGCAGCAAATTTTGATGTGGGTCAAATACCAGAACACGCCGCTTTTCATTACAATTGAGAAATCGCTTCAGGCGACCCTTCACCACCCTCTTAGCCGCCGGGAAAAACCATGAGCACGATCAAGCAAGAAGACTTTATCCAGTCCATCGCCGATGCCTTCCAGTACATCAGCTTCTACCACCCGCTCGACTACATCAAGGCCCTAGGCGAGGCCTACAAGCGCGAAGAGAACCCGGCCGCCAAAGACGCCATCGCTCAGATTCTGACCAATTCGCGTATGGCCGCCGAAGGCCACCGCCCCATCTGTCAGGACACCGGCATTGCGGTGGTTTTCCTCAAGGTCGGCCAGAATCTGAAGTGGGATGCCACCATGAGCGTTCAGGAAATGGTGAACGAAGGGGTTCGTCGCGCCTATCTGAACCCGGATAACACCCTGCGCGCCTCGGTCCTTCTGGACCCGGCCGGCGCCCGCAAAAACTCGAGAGACAATACCCCCGCGGTCGTCCACTACGAAATCGTACCGGGTGACGAGCTGGAAGTGATCTGCGCCGCCAAGGGCGGTGGCTCAGAGAACAAATCCAAGTTCTACGCCCTGAACCCGTCGGACTCGATCGTGGATTGGGTCCTCAAGACGCTGCCCACTATGGGTGCCGGTTGGTGTCCACCGGGCATTCTGGGTATCGGCATCGGGGGCACCCCGGAAAAAGCCATGCTGTTGGCCAAAGAATCGCTGATGGCCCCGTGTGACATCCACGAACTGCAAGCCAAGGCCGCCGATGGCCATACACTTACCCGCGTGGAAGAACTGCGCCTTGAGCTCTATGAAAAGGTTAATGCACTCGGCATTGGTGCCCAGGGCCTGGGCGGCCTGACCACCGTGCTTGACGTCAAGATTCTGGATTACCCGACCCACGCCGCGTCACTGCCGGTCGCTATGATCCCCAACTGTGCGGCCACCCGTCACGTGCACTTCCACCTTGACGGCTCGGGTCCGGCACATTTACCCACACCGAAGCTGGAAGACTGGCCGGATATTCATTGGGCACCGGACCTCAAGAAGGCCAAGCGCGTCAACCTCGACACGCTCACCAAGGACGAAGTCGCCTCGTGGAAACCGGGCGATATCCTGTTACTCAACGGCAAGATGCTCACCGGTCGTGATGCGGCTCACAAGCGCATTCAGGACATGCTGGCCCGCGGCGAAAATCTGCCCGTCGACTTTACTAATCGTGTCATCTACTACGTCGGCCCGGTCGATCCGGTGCGCGATGAAGTCGTCGGCCCGGCTGGTCCGACCACCGCTACCCGCATGGATAAGTTCACCCGCATGATGCTGGAAAAGACTGGCCTCATCTCCATGGTCGGCAAAGCCGAGCGCGGCCCAACGGCCATTGAAGCTATCCGTGATAACAAGGCGGCCTACCTCATGGCTGTTGGCGGTGCCGCTTATCTGGTCTCCAAAGCCATCAAGGAAGCCAAGGTCGTTGGCTTCAACGATCTTGGCATGGAAGCCATCTATGAGTTCACCGTCGAAGACATGCCGGTGACCGTGGCCGTGGACTCAACCGGCACGTCAGTGCATGAAACCGGCCCGAAGGAATGGCAGATCAAGATCGGCAAAATTCCGGTCAAGTCTTAAGCAGTCCACGTAGGAAAGCAATCCGGTGCCCGCAGGCCAACGGCCGGTGATCGGGGTCTTTGACTCCGGCCTGGGTGGCTTGTCGGTACTTGGCGCGCTAGCCGAGCTCTGCCCGGCGGCGGATCTCATTTACGCTGCCGACACGGCGCACGTCCCCTACGGCAACAAAAGTTCCGAAGCAATCCGTGCACGCGTGCTGGCCATGGGTCAGGCGCTCATTCTTGAGGGCTGCACGACATTGGTGGTTGCCTGCAATACTGCTACCGCGGAGGCCATAGAGTCTCTGCGCGACGCACATCCCGAAGTTCCCGTTGTTGGTATCGAACCGGGTATCAAGCCCGCCGCACTTAATACCCAAACCGGAAAAATCGCTGTGCTCTCCACCGTCGCCACGGCCAAGAGCCAGCGTCTGGCCGACCTCATTGGCCGCCACGCGCCGCACAAAACCGTGCACGTGATCCCCTGCCACGGCTGGGCAACTGAAGTTGAAGCACTCAACCTAGATGCCCCATCGATCATTGAAGAAATCAAGCGGGATCTGTTGCCACTGATTGATCACGGCGTCGACCAGGTCGTACTTGGCTGTACCCACTACGATTTCCTAGCACCCACCCTCAGTCGATTTATTGGCGAAAAGGCGCAACTCGTTGGGGTTGCCGGTGCTGTGGCACGTCAAGCCTGCAAGGTCACTGGCGCAGAAGCCCTCAACGGTTCTGGCAGCATTCGACTGATGTCAACGATGAACCCCACTCGTCTATCAGAGGCCATCAGAGTACTTGGGCTTGGCGATCTCATAAACCAGCTCAGCGCCGCACCTCAGATGCTTACAGCGGACTAAACCACTAGCCCATCATGCAGACAAATATTGGCAATCCCCATTTTTCAAACGGTCTATGCATTGCCGTAGCCGCATGTTTGGCATATTCAACTTCTGTCTTTGCTGATGATGGCTCCAACATGACGGATACGGCCAAGGTTGCCCAGAAGATCATGGCCAAGCTTCACCCCATGGTTCAGCTACCGTTATCTTATAACTACAACCAGAACCGACAACCCAACCAGAACTACACCCA
>CAZRYZ010000010.1:0-33932 GCA_964604465.1 uncultured Dechloromonas sp.
GATTGCGTATCCGACATTACAGACATTGGACGCACCTCTTTGATTGAACAAACACCATGATTTTGCACGCAAAGCGCACCTTAACAAAGGCTTAATTCTAACTGAATAAGGGTTCTTTGATCTAGATCAAATTCGGGTTTTATAAATTGTTGCCTGAAAACCACACTACGTTGGCCCATTGACACAACACCGGACAAAAAAAAGGTGCACTGTCGAAACAGCGCACCCCAACCCCAACAGAGAAACGGGGTCAGAACCGAGTTCAGAACACCCGCGGAACGAAGTATTGCGGAGGTCCATCGTCTTTTACAAGACCTGAAACAAGGATCGGAGCCACAATCTGCACCTTGTTTGATCTAGATCAAATTTTGTTGCGCCGCAAAATACGACCAGACAACACTCAGGACACCCTAGTCCGGCATTCGCCGGTCCGGACGATCGGATGGGTGGTTTTGCTGTGGCGGGCTCGTACGTTTAGCCGATTGCGTTGATTTCGTCTCTCCATCCATTAGGATGCGATGAGCTGGCCCCTCGAGATCATCAAACTGGCCTGACCGCACCGACCACCAGAACAGACCGGCAATGACAAACACCAGAACCAGCGAGATGGGAATGAGGAGATAGAGGGATTCCAACGTCTTACTCCGGCTGAGGGGGTAGGGATGAATCGTTCAACACTGTGCGCTGCAATCGCAGAGAATTCAAGACTACCCAGAGCGAGCTGAACGACATACCGACCCCGGCCAGCCAGGGCGTCAAAAAACCGCCCATAGCTACGGGCAGCGCAATCACGTTGTAAAAGATAGCCCACCGCAGATTCTGACGGATGGTTCGCCGGGTCGCGCGCGCCAGCGCCAGACTGTCGGCCAGCACCGACAGCCGGTGACCCAGAAGCACACAGTCCCCCTGCGTCCGGGCCAGCTCGGTACCCTCGCCCATGGCCACCGAGACCTGCGCCTGCGCTAGGACGGGCGCATCGTTCACTCCATCACCGACCATACAGACGACCCGACCCTCAGCCTGCCAGGCCGCGACCCGTTCCAGCTTGCTCTGTGGGGTCTCCCGGCCGTAAGCCACGTCAATGGCAAGATGTTGGGCGAGGTTCGCCACGACAGCAGGGTCATCGCCCGAGAGCAGTGCCACCCGCATCCCCTGTTGCTTCAGCCGATCTATCGTTTTGCGGGCATCCGGCCGGATCTGATCGCTCAGATCAAAACGTGCCAGCCAGCGCCCGGCTTCACCCAGATAGAGTCGGGTCACATCACCACCGGCTAATGGGCCGCCATCAGCCAATGCACTACCTACCAACGATCCCACATAGGCCGCATGGCCAATCCGCAACCGACGTTCCCCTACCCGCGCCTCGATGCCGCCGCCGGTTTCATGCTGCTCCTCGCTGGCCTCGGCGAGCGCTGCCACGTTAACCGCTGACAACAGGGCACGTGCCAGGGGGTGCGAAGAGCGCTGCTCAAGGCTGGCCGCCAGGTGCAGGCAGGTATCGGGATCGAGATCGCCAAGCACCTCGACATGGGTAAGCTGCATGGCACCCGTGGTGAGCGTGCCGGTTTTATCAAAAACCACGTCGGTCACCTGGGACATCACCTCGATGGCATGGCCTCTGGTGACCAGCAAACCCTCGCGCGCCAAGCGCCCGGACGCAATGGTGAGCGCGACCGGCGTCGCCAGCGATAGCGCACAGGGGCAACTGACCACCAGCACAGCAACGGTCACAGGCAATGCCCGGGCCGGGTCGAGCCACCACCAGAACAGTGCAGTAAGGGCCGAGAGCCCCAGCAGGCCCCACAGGAACCAGGAGGCCACGCGGTCTGCTACGGTCACCGCCACGGGCTTTTCCAACGCGCCCCGCTCCATCAGCCGCAATATGGCGGCAAGGCGGGTGCCCTCACCCACTTGCTCCACACGGACGGTGAGCGGGCTATCCATATTGAGTGAGCCACCGGTCACCTGAGCATCCATGCCTTTGGCAACGGGTCGGCTCTCGCCCGTGAGCAGGGATTCATCCACACTGGAAGCGCCATCAATCACCACACCATCGGCCGGAATCTGCGTACCGGGTTTAACGAGAACCCGGTCCCCGATACGAAGCGACGAGACCAGTACCCGCTCGACACTGGCCTCATTAGCTGACTCGTTCAGCCGGTCGGCAAAGGCAGGTGCCAGACGACCCAACTCTTCGGTAGCCCGCAAGGCCTTCTGGCGCGCAAGTAGTTCGAGGTAGCGCCCGCCCAGCAGGAAGAAGACGAACATATTGATGGAGTCGTAGTAGACATGGCCATGGCCCACCAGCGTCGCCCAGACACTGGCAATGAAGGCAGCACCGATACCAAGCGCCACCGGGGTATCCATGCCTACCCGGCGTAATTTAATGTCCCGCCAGGCATTCCGGAAGAACGGCCCACAGGCATAGAGAATGACCGGCAAGGTGAGAATTAGACTCGACCAGCGCAGCAGCGTCTCCATATCGGGCGCTAGATCACCTTCGTTCGCCACATAAGTCGGGTAGGCATACATCATCACCTGCATCATGCCTAGACCCGACACCGCCAGCCGCCAGAGCATGGCGCGGCGCTCCTTCTGGGCGACAGCTTCCTGCCGTGCCGGATCAAAAGGATGGGCCCGATAGCCGATCTCGGTGATAGCTTTCAAAATTTGCGAGAGTGCAATCTGCCGGTTATCCCAGCGGACACGCGCACGACGTGTGGTGTAGTTGACCTCCACTGCCAGCACACCGGGCAATTGCGCCACATGCTGTTCATTGAGCCAAACACAGGCTGCGCAGGTAATGCCTTCCAGCACCAGAGCGGCTTCCTGCTCATGTTCACCGAGCGCACGGACGAATGTTTTCTGGAACTCTGCCTGATCGTAAAGCGCCAATGAATCGAGAATATCAGGCCGTGCCTCGCGCGGCGATTCGGGCAGGGAATCCCGATTCGTGTAATAGGCTTCCAGGCCGTTGGCGACGATCGCCTCGGCCACCGCGCGACAACCTTCACAACACATAGCCCGCGGCTCGCCCGCGATGGTGACGGAGAGATGCACCCCCTCGGGAATCACCAGGCCACAGTGATAACAATCATGGTCGACCGATGTAGTCGATGAGACGGGGGGTGATGACAAGGGTGTATTCACCGCACCAACCTGTGCGTATCAGCGCAAGCCGCTGGGTAAGGGGAAATTGATGTCCTCGACGACACCGGGCAGGTTTTGTACCGCACTCGCCCCCAGGGTATGCAATCGGGCAATGACTTCTTCAACCAGCACCTCGGGCGCGGAGGCACCGGCAGTTAAACCAATTCGGGGCGCATTCTGCAGCCAGGCCGGATCGATATCCTCTGCCCGGTCGATCAGGTACGCATCCCGGCCAAGTATTGTGGCCACCTCGCGAAGGCGGTTCGAATTAGAACTGGTGACCGAGCCCACCACAAGGACCAGATCGCAATCCTTGGCAAGTGCCCGAACGGCATCCTGCCGGTTCTGGGTGGCGTAGCAGATGTCATCCTTTTTGGGACCAACAATCTCGGGAAAGCGGGCACGGAGCGCACTCACAATGGTCGCCGCATCATCAACCGAGAGCGTTGTCTGTGTTACATAGGCCAAGGCAGCCGGGTTGTTAACCTGCAAGGTCGCGACATCGTCGACCGTTTCTACCAGATACATCCCCCCCGCCGATTGGCCCATGGTGCCCTCGACTTCCGGATGCCCCTTGTGACCGATCATGATGATCTCACGCCCTTCGGCACGCATTTTTGAGACTTCCACGTGGACCTTGGTCACCAGGGGACAGGTTGCATCAAAAACGCGCAGACCCCGAGCAGCGGCATCGTCACGTACGGACTTGGGGACCCCATGCGCACTGAAAATCAGCGTCGCGCCCGCGGGTACATCGTCCAACGCCTCAATAAAAATGGCGCCCCGTTTCTTGAGGCCGTCGACAACAAACTTGTTATGAACCACTTCATGCCGCACATAGATCGGCGCACCAAATTGTTCCAGCGCACGCTCGACGATGGCGATCGCACGCTCGACGCCAGCGCAGAATCCACGCGGATTGGCGAGGGTGATGGTCATCGTCTTCATGGCAGTCTGACTCATAGCAATCCGATAATCTGTACTTCAAAGCGCAAACTCTTACCGGCCAGCGGGTGATTGAAATCCATCAGGGCGTGGGTGGCATCTAGTTCACGCACAAAACCTGCAAATTCAGCACCTTCGGGCGAAGTGAACTCAACGAGGGTATTTTCCCTGAGCTCCTGACCGACCGGCAAGGCACTGATGGCAATGCGCTGCACAAGCGCGGGATTATGCTGACCGAATCCGGCTTCAGCGGGGACCTCGAAGATGGCATGCTCTCCGGGGACTAGGCCCACCAGACAGGCCTCGAGATTCTCATTCAACTCGCCGTTACCCATCTGGATAGTCGCCGGGCCGAGGTCGAACGTGCTGACCACGTCCTCACCTTCCTGGGTTGTCAGCCGATAATGAAGCGTCAGAAAACTGTCGGCTTCAATGCGGGTTTTTTCTTGCGTCATGCCTTGGATTCCTTGTTACCACGAGCATTACAAAGCACATAGAGTACGGCACCGATGCAAACCGCACTGTCGGCCACATTGAAGGCGGGCCAGTGCCAGCCTGCCACATGAAAATCCAGAAAGTCGATGACCATGCCCAGCCAGAGCCGATCGACCAGGTTACCCAATGCCCCACCCATAATGAGCGCCAGGCCCAGCGCGAGCCACGACCAGGATTTTATCTGGCGCAACTGCCAGACAATCCAACCGGAAATCCCCAACGCGATCAGGCTGAAAAACCAGCGCTGCCACCCAGCATGATCGGCTAGAAAACTGAATGCTGCGCCCGGATTAAAAACCAGCACCAGATTGAAAAACGGTGTCACGGCAACGGTTTCGCCCGGCACAAAACTGTTAAGGACCCAGAGTTTGCTGAGCTGATCCAGAATGATCGTTGCCAGCATAACCAATAATCCGGTTCGCATGACGTGCGTACGAGGTTCAGGCATAGACACGCTTTTCGCCTTCACCATCGACATTAGCTACGCACCGGTCACACCAGGTCGGATGGGCTATGTCTTTACCGACACTATCACGCTGGTGCCAGCAGCGCTCGCACTTGGGCTGCGCGCTCGGTGTCACGTGTATCTCCAGCGCGGCACCATCGCGCACTTCGGCGGCCGAACTGATAAAGACAAACTTGAGGTCATCGCCCAGGCTGCGGAGCGCTGCCGCATCATCAGCGGGCGCTGTAATAATCACCTCGGCCTGGAGCGAAGAACCGATCCCTCCCTCCCCGCGCACCATTTCCATGGCACGTGCCACGTCGGCACGAATTGAACGGATACGAGACCATTTATCGCCCAGCGCGGCCGCATCGGCAACCACCGGGAGTACTTCGGCATCACTGAGCATGATCGACTCGGGTGCATGGGCGATCTTTCGCGCCATGAGCGTCCACACCTCTTCGGTCGTAAAGGCCAGGATCGGCGCCATCAGACGCAGCATCGTCTGCGTGATCAGCCAGAGTGCCGTTTGCGCGGAGCGACGCGCCAGAGAATCGGGTGCGGTGGTGTAGAGCCTGTCTTTCAGGATATCGAGATAGAAGGCACCCAAGTCTTCGGAACAGAAGTTCTGCAGTGACTGCACGATATGGTGGAAGTCGTAACGATCATAGTCGGCTTGCACACTCGCCTGCAACGTCCGCACCATCTCGATGGCGTAACGGTCGATCTCGAGCATCTCGCTCACCGGAACACTATCGGTTGCCGGATTGAAATCTTCCGTATTGGCCAATAGGAAGCGCAAGGTATTTCGAATGCGACGGTAGCCTTCGACCACGCGCTTCAGAATTTCATCGGAAATCGTCAGCTCACCGGAGTAATCCGTATTGGCCACCCACAGGCGCAGAATTTCTGCACCCATCTTATCGGCCACTTCCTGCGGGTAAATGACATTACCCACAGACTTGGACATCTTGCGACCCTTGCCGTCAACGACAAAGCCATGAGTCAACAGGGCCTTGTAGGGGGCACGGCCATCCAGCGCGCAACCGGTGAGCAGTGAGGACTGGAACCAGCCGCGATGCTGGTCGGAACCTTCCAGATACAGGTCGGCCGGGAAGTCATGCTCGTTTGCATGCGAACCGCGCATGACGTGCCAGTGCGTCGTGCCCGAATCGAACCAGACGTCCAGGGTATCGGAAAGCTTGCGGTAATTCTTAGCCTCGTCGCCCAACAGCTCGGCCGGATCAAGCTGGAACCAGGCTTCGATGCCCGATTGCTCAACCCGCTTCGCTACCTCTTCGACCAGTTCAGGAGTACGCGGATGAAGTTCGTTGGTTTCCTTGTTCAGGAAGAACGGAATCGGGACGCCCCAATTACGCTGGCGGGAGACACACCAGTCCGGGCGGTTACGGATCATGGCTTCGAGCCGCGCACGGCCCCAGGCCGGGTAGAAATGGGTATCCCCAACGGCCACCTCCGCCAGATGACGCAGTGTTGGCGCCCCGGGCTTCGGCGGCATATCCATGCCAACAAACCACTGGGTGGTGGCACGGAAGATGATGGGGGTCTTGTGGCGCCAGCAATGTGGATAGCTGTGCTGCAGCTTCACTTCGGCGAGCAGGCGGCCGTTATCACGCAGTGCGGCAAGCACCTTGGGATTGGCGTCCCACACGCTCAGCCCGGCCAGGGGTTCTGCGGGCAACGGAGCGGTTTTTTGCAGAAAGTGACCATCATCTCCCACCGGGTTATCGACCGGGAGCCCATACTTTTTACCGATGTTGAAATCATCTACCCCATGTGCCGGCGCGGTATGAACCAGCCCAGTGCCGGCGTCGGTGGTGACATGCTCCCCACAGATGACCGGCACTTCCTTTTCATAAAAAGGATGACGCAGCAACACATGTTCCAGCGCAGCGCCCGGGCACTTGCCCAGCACCTGGCCTTGCAGTTCGTAACGCGCCAGCGCGCTTTCGGCTAGCTCGGCGCCTAGAATCAGGTTACCTTTGGGCGTACTGATCAATGCGTATTCAACTGTCGGGTGAACACTGACGGCTTCATTGGCCGGAAGTGTCCAGGGCGTGGTAGTCCAGATGACGGCGAAGGCCGGACCATCCAGGTGATCCAGACCAAAGGCCTTGGCCACGTTGGCCGCATGATTCGGATGCACTTCAAAGGCCACGTCGATGGCGGGCGAGTGTTTGTCTTCGTACTCGACTTCAGCTTCGGCCAGCGCCGAACGGCAATCCAGACACCAGTTCACCGGCTTGAGACCCTGATACAGATAGCCGTCCTGCAGCATCTTGCCCAGGGCACGGATCTCGTTAGCTTCCGCGCTGAAGTTCATGGTCAGGTAGGGGTTATCCCAGTCACCGAGCACTCCGAGGCGAATGAAATCCTTCTTCTGACGCGCCACCTGCTCGGCGGCGTAGCTCCGGCAAAGCTTACGTACTTCATCCGCGGGCAGATTACGGCCATGCTGCTTTTCGATCTGGTGCTCGATAGGTAGGCCATGGCAATCCCAGCCCGGTACATACTGGGCGTCAAAGCCACCCAGCACCTTGGCGCGGACGATGATGTCCTTGAGGATCTTGTTGACGGCATGACCGATGTGGATATCGCCGTTGGCATACGGCGGCCCATCATGCAGCACAAAACGCGGGCGCCCCCGGGTATGTGCCCTGATCTTCTGATACAGACCGTTCTTCTGCCAGTCGGCAATCCAGGCGGGTTCGCGCTTGGGCAGATCACCCCGCATCGGAAATGGCGTATCAACCAGGTTCAGCGTGGCACGGGCCGCGTTGGACTGTTCGTTCTGGGGCGCGTTCTTGTTTTTGTCGTTCATAAGATGACAGCACGTGGGTATTAAATTGAAACGGGGTGATGTTCGAAGAAGGTGCGCGCCTGCAACAGATCAGCCTGGATCTGCGTGGTCAACGCCCCGAAATCGGCAAAGGTCATTTCGTCGCGCAGCTTGCCGAGGAAACGGACATCGAGGTGGGCACCGTAGAGGTCGCCCTCAAAATCAAAGAGGTGAACTTCCAGCAAGGGCCTGGTGTCGCCACCCAGGGTCGGACGGTAACCGAGGTTGGCCACTCCGGCATAACGGCGTGACGCCTGCGGCACTGCAGCGCGTGTCTGATCCAGCGCCACATCCACGACGAAAACACCACGCAAGGGCAATGGGTCATGACGAATCTGGACATTGGCCGTGGGCACCCCAATCGTTCGTCCCAGCTGACGCCCCCGGATGACCCGCCCCTCCATCGCATAGGGATAGCCCAGCAGCGCTTCGGCACGGCTGAGATCACCGGCGGCCAGAGCATCACGCACCTGCGAGCTGGAAATCCTCTCACCACCGAGACATTGGGAATCAAGGGCCGAGACGGTGAATCCGTAATGCTCCCCCAGTGCCTGCAGTTGCTGGAAGTCCCCCGCACGACGGGCACCAAAACGGAAATCGTCGCCAATCATGATGTGCCGGGCGTGCATGGCATCAACAAGGACCGAACGAACGAAGTCTTCCGGACTAAGCCCGGCAAAAGCCTCATCAAAACGGCAGATTCGCGTTTCATCCACGCCAGCAGCCGCCAATGCTTCGAGTTTCTCACGCAAAGTGTGCAGACGCGCCGGGATGGTTGCCGAAGCCCCGCCAGCTTTGCGGGCAAAAAATTCGCGCGGATGCGGGGCAAACGTGAGCACCGATGAACGGAGGTCACGTGTCTGTGCCTCAGCCCGGAGCTGACGCAAGAGCGCCTGGTGCCCGAGGTGCATCCCATCGAAGTTACCGATGGTGACGACCGCCCCCGGATGGGCCGAAGCGGAGTCTGTACGAAGGCCGCGAAATACACGCATGGCAGAAAGCGGAGCGAACACCCTAAAAACAGCCGGAAACCCAGCCAACCCTGCATTATAAAGGCTAAGGCGGCAGAGGTCGTGCCTTAAGCCTTGTTGAATGAGGGATTGCGCGCCAGATACTGGCGAATGCCTCGCATGATCGCCTCGGCCAGCTTTTCCTGGTATTCCTCATCATTCAGGCGCTTTTCTTCTTCCGGATTCGATATAAATGCGGTTTCAATGAGGATCGAGGGAATATCCGGGGCCTTCAGCACCGCAAAACCCGCCTGCTCCACCGAAGCCTTATGCAGGGCATTCACACTGCCCAGATTGGACAGTACGGACTTTCCGAGTTTCAGGCTGTCGTTCTGGGTAGCCGTCTGGGTGAGGTCCATGAGTGTCCTGGCCAATTGCGGGTCAGCCACGGCAAAATTGGCGCCACCCACTTTATCGGCATCGTTTTCCTTTTGCGCCAGATATCGGGCAGCCGCGCTCGACGCCCCCTTCTCAGAGAGTACAAACACAGACGACCCCCGGGCCTCGGGTTTGATCCATGCGTCTGCATGGATCGATACAAACAGATCGGCCCGGGCACGGCGCGCCTTCTGGACGCGTGTGCCCAGCGGCACAAAGAAATCCCCATCCCGCGTCAGCACAGCCTTCATAGCCGGATCGTTTTCAATCCGGGTGCGCAGACGCCGGGCGATGGAGAGCGTGACATTTTTTTCCATCGAACCCCGGGCGCCGATGGCACCGGGGTCTTCACCCCCGTGCCCCGGATCCAGCATGATGGTGATGGCCCGGGTCGGCTTCTTTTTGCCACGAGGGATCTCGGCCTCACGGACGGGTTCAGGTTCCGCGGACGGTTTGGCAATCTTTTCCGGCTCCGGTTTAACCGCTTCGGCAGGCGGCAGCCCCTCGCCACCTGTAGGACGTTGCTTACTGTTCACCAGCTGCATGAGGGGATCTACCGGCACCTGTGGGTAGATATCCATGACCAGGCGGCTCTGATAGGTACCCACGGGTGCCAGGTTGAAAACCTGCGGTGCAACTTCGCTCTTGAGATCCATCACCAGGCGGACAACGCCCGGCTTGTAATTGGCGGCCCGCAGTTGGTGAATGTACGGGTCGTTAGGACCCACCTTATCACCCAGACTCTTCAGAACACCATTCAGCTCGATACCCTCGATATCGACTACCAGACGCTCTGGGTTATGCACTAGGCTCTGGGTAAACTTAACGGGCCCCTGATGCTCGATCGTGACCCGGGTGTAATCCTCGGCAGGCCAGACACGCACCGCCACGATGGACGAGCCCACCGCGGCCAATGCACCGACCGGTGTGACAGACAGCAGACACAAAGAACCGACCGACCGTAAAAAACGGCGTCGTCCGGTCACGGACTTGGGGCGGCAGTGGCGCTTCATGCGCTGTCGCCGCTCATCAGATGAACCAGCAGGGTCTCCCCCAAAGGCGTCAGGGCATCGATCGCAATCTGTCGCCCTCCGTTCGCGGTTTCAGTCAGGCTCAAGGTGCAGTCGACCGGTGGCAACCGGTCGGCCGCCCGGTCAGGCCACTCGACAAACCGCACCCCGGGTCCGACGAAATAATCTTCGAACCCGGCTTCGCTAAAGGCCTCGGGAGACTCCAGGCGATACAGATCAAAATGCGCGAGCGCCAGATCACCGACCTGGTAGGTTTCCAACAAGGGATAGGTCGGGCTTTTCACACGACCCGTATAACCCAGACCTCGCAATACGCCGCGCACCAGGGTGGTCTTACCAGCGCCCAAATCCCCCAGCAGCGCAAAGACCAGCCCCGATGCGCCCAGCCCGGACGACAGGATCGACCAGGCGATTTGCTGACCCAGCGTCAGCGTGGCTTCTTCATCGGGCAAATAACGGGGGGTAAAACCTGGCATTGGGCAGTACGGCCATCGCCGATGCTGTGACAATCAGGTTGGAATGATAAACCGTCCGCCCCGTCTCTGCACTGCCCGACAATTCATGTCGCCTATCGGTAGTACACCTTACAACAACCCGGGCATGCCGCCTGAGTGCTCTGATACTGCCCCATCACCATGAGCCCGATTAAGACAACTGCAAAGAGCCACCAGCGCCATTGGCAGCGGTGTTCGCTGCAGCTGCGATTCTTCTCGCTCATGAGGCGGGAGCACCCTGACCGGGCATAGCTGTGCGCATCAGTCGCAGAAAAAGTCCGATCGTTGCCAGCTGCAGGAGTAGCAAGGGCATAAGCAGGATCCACTGGGTGCTGCTATTGAGGATCTCAAGCGGCATCAGCGCCCGGAAGACCACAAACATGCCGAGTACAAAGGCACCCACCCCCGGGCAAATCAGCGAGAAACTCGCCGCCTGTGGGTGATCGGTCACCAGATAACGCCATCCCTGATTACGCTGCATGACGGCGCGCCCCAGGAGATAGAAGAACACCTGGACGGCCATGAAGACAAGCAATGTCACCGCAGGGAGCACCTGACCGACCGCCGCGCCCCAGACATGCTGGGCGCCCATCATCAGCCGATAAACCGCAATGCCCAAAACCGTCGAGATCGGAATCGCCATCCAGAGCGTTCCCGAGGCAGGCGGCTTAACGCCCTCGCGCATCATGGCAGGAAATTGTACGATGAAGTGAGCGGTGGCAATAAAAAACGCAAAAACAATCAGTAAGACCGCGCCAGTGAAGCCAACGCCGGCCGTGACCTTTTCATGGCTCATGGCAGCCGATGCCGAAAAGCCCACGGCGACCATGGCAAAGGTAAAGGCAGGCAACATGCCGGCCAGACCGCTACCGGCATTGTCGGCGGTGTTTTCATAGAGTCCGGCCAGGTGTGACGACCAGATGGTGATGGCATCCAGCGCCACCAGACCGAATCCGATCAAGGCTAGGGGGAATAACATCTCCCGGATATCCCACAGACCCGGCACAAACACCATGCCTAGGATAAACATCACGTTGATCATCATGGCCAGTACGAGAGGACGCACCATCCACTGGATACCCTGATGAGACTGTCTGAACGCAGCAAAGCCCGCACTGCGCTTGAATGCGGACAGACCGCGCAGCATCCAGACTACGAGGTAGAGATGAATCAACGCAAAGACGGCGATAGCGGCCTGCAGGAGGCGAACAAACCACCAGGCACCCTCCCCAGATCCAGCGTAGGCAGACAGAGTTTCGAATACGGGTACCGGCAAACCGGGATGTGGTGTCAGAAAGAGCAACCAGATGAAGAAACTGACGGTGAGTCCACCGGCCCCAAGCGTGGCCAGTCCGTGCAAGGGCACAAATCCGGAGGGGTTCGAATTCTGAGTCTTCATGATAAATTCTCCGCACAGTCTGATGGTTGCCAAGTGGACGGCCTGTTGGACGGCCTGATCGCCATCTGTCTCGCCATCTTTCCTAATATTATATTCTAATATATACCATTAATCCCTCTTCCACCCTGCTTCAACCCGCCATGACAACACGCCCCATCGACCAGACCCTACTAGATCAAACCTGTCAGGCGGCTGCATCGGCAGATCGCAAGCGCAAGAATGCCAACTTCCACCCGACAGACAACTTTCCGGCGCACCGCCTGATTAATGCGATGCAGCCAGGTTCCTATGTTCGGCCCCACCGCCATCAGGATGTCAGCAAGGATGAGACGATCGTTGTACTGCAAGGGCGTTTTGGTTACCTGAGTTTTGATGACGCTGGGAACATCCGGGAGACAATCACCCTATCGGCGGCCGGCCCTGTGTTGGGGGTCGATATTCCTCACGGCACTCCACATACGCTTCTGGCCCTGGAGCCTGACAGTGTGTTCTTCGAGGCCAAAGCCGGCCCTTTTGTTCCCCTCAGCGCGGAGGAAATTGCGGCTTGGTCTCCTGCTGAAGGCACCACCGAAGCCGCGCAACTCTGGCAGGAATGGCGTGCCCGTTTTGACTGATCCGGCAGCTCTCAAATCCCTAATCATTAACGAAGCCCGGAACCTGGGCTTTACGACCACACGCATCGGCCCGGCGCGTATTGCCACTTCGACGCAAGCCCGTTTTGCACAGTGGTTGAAAGACGGCTGTCATGGCTCGATGGACTATATGGAACGCCATGCCGAACTACGTCAGCATCCGGCGCAACTCGTCCCCGGCGCACTGACCGTCATCAGCGTGCAGTTGCCGTATTGGCCCGCGACAGCGCAGCCAGCAGAAACCCAACTGGCCGACCGAGATGCGGCCTATGTATCGCGTTACGCCCTCGGCCGGGATTATCACAAGGTCATTCGCAACCGCTTACAGACCCTTGCTGAACGTTTGACAGCCGTGGCGGGACCTTTTGTGTACCGGGCCTTCACTGACTCGGCCCCGATCAAGGAAGTGGCGCTGGCCACCCAGGCGGGACTGGGCTGGGAGGGCAAGCATACGCTGGCGCTGGATCGCCAGGGCTCATGGTTCTTTCTCGGTGAAATTCTCTGCGATATACCATTGCCAGAGGACCGCGCAATCGAACCCCACTGCGGGGACTGCACGCGTTGCATTGACCATTGCCCGACAGCGGCCATTACCGCCCCATACCGGGTCGACGCCCGACGCTGCATCAGTTACCTGACCATCGAGCATCGTGGCGCGATTCCGGTTGAGTTTCGCAAAGCCATGGGCAACCGGATTTATGGTTGCGACGATTGCCAGCTGGTTTGCCCCTGGAATCGTTTTAGCCCAGAGGGCGATCCGGTCTTCCAACCCCGGCACCAACTGGATTCGGCAACGCTCCGGGAGCTATTGAGCTGGAGCGAAGATGATTTTCTGAAACGTTTCGAAGGCAGCCCAATCCGGCGTATCGGCTACGAATGCTGGCAACGCAATATCGCCGTAGCACTGGGCAATGCCACGCCTTCGGCCGAACATATTGCGGCACTGGAAAAACAAAAAGCCCAGTCGAGCCCCCTCGTTCGGGAGCATATCGACTGGGCTCTCGCGCAATTGACCGGGTCAGACTGACCCGGCCACCCTGCGCTCGGAATTACTTGCAACCGGTCTTGTCGCTACCGCAACCCGTACCACAACCGGTGCCGCAGCTCCCCGAACCACCGGTCTTGCAACCGAAGATGCTGTAGGCCGGGCAGTAACGGAACAGACCCGTCAGCAGCGGCACAACACCGATATAAGCCCATTCACCCAGCGTGCCGGTGTAGGCCAAAGCGATCAGCACGAGGCCAACCACAATACGTAAAACACGATCCAGACCACCCACGTTCTGAGCCATTGACTTCTCCTTTATGATGAACAACGCAATCCATTTAACAGGGGCTTTATACACCCTACCTCAATATTATATATAATCGTATATTTTTACAAGCTGACACATTGCAACCAGGAGGCATCATGTCGAAATCTTTCAAGACCGTGACCCAAGATCTGAGCAAAGGGCTGGCACAGTTCCGCGCCCAGGTACCCGACGTACAGGCGGGATTCAGCGCCTTGCATCACGCCGCAATGAAAGACGGTGCACTCGACGCCAAGACCAAGGAGCTGATTGCGCTGGCCATTGGCGTTGCCGCACGCTGTGACGGCTGCATCGGCTTTCACGTACAGGCACTGATTAAACTGGGCGTCAGCAAGGAGGAGCTGGGCGAAATGCTGGGTGTGGCGGTCATGATGGGCGGTGGTCCGTCGCTAATGTACGCAGGCGAGACGATGCGCGCCTACGACGAGTTCACAGCCAAGTAATCTTGGTCAGATCTTTTTGCGCCAGATCGCCGCAAAGAAGCCATCGGTATTGTGGCGATGTGGCAGCAATTGCAGTCCGGGTAGGCCGTCTGAACTCTGACAGGCGGCATCGGCGGGTAGCTCAACCCCCACCGCACTTAGCTGCTGGACCGGATCGATCACTTCGAACTCCGGGTGCGCGGCACTAAATGCTTGCTGAACATCACCATTTTCCTGGGCCAGCAAACTGCAGGTGGCGTAGACCAGCACGCCACCCGGTCGGACCAGTGGTGCCGCAGCGTCCAGAATCTTCCGCTGCATTTCCGAAAGCCCCTGCACCTGCTCGGCTGTTTGACGCCACTTGAGATCAGGATTACGGCGTAACGTGCCGGTGCCTGAACACGGGGCATCAACCAGCACCCGATCAAACTTGCCTGCCAGGCGCTGAATACGATCATCCCGTTCGTGGGCAAGGCGGATGGTTTGGACATTGGAAAGGCCCGCGCGCGCCACCCGCGGTCCAAGCTTAGCCAGACGCTTCTCGGAAATATCGGTCGCGTAGAGACGGCCCGTATTCTTCATGAGTGCGCCAATGAGCAGGGTCTTCCCACCGGCACCCGCACAGAAATCCAGCACCATCTCGCCCCGCTTCGGGGCCAGCAGTGCCACCAGGAGTTGACTGCCTTCATCCTGAACTTCCATGTCGCCTTTTTCAAAGGCAGGGTGACGCTGGATGGCAGGCTTGCCCTCGACCCGCATACCCCAAGGGGAATAAGGTGTCTCGGCGGCATGGATACCATGCTTTTCAAGCTGTGCCAGGATTTCCGGACGCTTGGCGCGAAGTGGATTGATCCGCAGATCAAGCGGTGCCGGTTGTAATAAGGCGCGCGAAAGGGCATCCCGCTCCTGTTCGGGCATCGATGACGTTGCGGCCAGGGCGTCTTCCAGCCAGCTCGGCCATTCATGACGGACGGCAGCTGATTGAGATTCGGGCGTCTTCTCCTGGCCCGCGGCTTTGAGACGACCAAACCACTCGGTTTCATCGCCCTTCAGCAGGTGTTCGATCTCGCGCAGGTTACGGTTCTGCAAGCGGATCAAAGCCGCCAGAACCAGGTAACGTGCCTCGTGTCCTTCCGGCGGCGCCGAACGACCGACGACTTCGCGAAGACTGTTGAGGTGGCGCAAGACCAGATAGGTCATTTCAGCCAGACGCCCACGATCGGTATGCCCCAATTCACGATGGGTCTTGAAATACTGTGACAAGACACCATCGGCAGGGCGTTCGAACTTGAGCACCTCGGCCAAAAGGCTAATCGCCTGAGCAATGAAGGGACGCGGCAGCGCCTGCTCGGCCGGACTCTTCGGGGCCACGGTCGATGTAGCTCCGGACTTATTCGATCCCTTCGCGACGACCTTTCCCGCTGCCTTGCGGACCGCAGCTGTTGCGCCGCGGCCTGAGTGGCTCTGACGACTCTTGGGCTTTTTGATCATCGTAGGAATTCCGGTTGAGGTACGAGCAGCGTTGTGGCCCGTGATTGATATCCGGCAACATGAACACGCAGACCGGTCACTTGCAGGCGCTGTTCAGCAAACCAGCGGACGGCGGCAGGATAAATCTGGTGTTCCAGTTTCAAGACCTTGGCCGACAAAGACTCGGCAGTGTCGTCCTCCGCCACCTCAAGGGCAGCCTGAGCAATGATGGGGCCATGATCCAGCTCAGCGGTCACAAAATGGACCGTGCAACCATGCAAACGGACACCGGCATCAATCGCACGTTGATGGGTATGCAGCCCTGTGAAAGCAGGTAAGAGCGAGGGATGAATATTAATGAGACGGTTCGTGTAATGCGCAACAAATTCAGGAGTAAGGATGCGCATGAAGCCCGCCAAGACGACCAGATCCGGCGCAAAGGCATCAATCGCTGTTTTAAGAGCGCCGTCATAGTCAGCGCGGTCGGCATAATCCGCATTCGGCAAAACAACCGCCGGAATCCCGGCATCACGGGCCAGTTGGAGGCCCGCGGCATCGGCCTTATTGGAAACCACGGCCACGACCGATGCCGGGTAATCATCACACCGGCTGGCCTGCAAGATGGCGTCGAGATTGCTGCCTCGCCCCGAAATCAGGACGACACAGCGTGCCTTCGCTGGGTACATGCTCAACGCCCTGCCTTACTCGAAGCGCGCGCCCTGAGGTAGGCGATGATGCCCGGCAGTATCGACAGGAAGATGATGAGCAGGATCACTGCCGTCAGATTGTTCTTGACCAGCGGAATGTTGCCAAAGAGATAGCCGGCCACGGTGAGCGAAACCACCCAGAGGATGCCGCCAGAAACGTTATAGGTCAGAAAGCGTTTTGCCTGCATCCCGCTGAAGCCTGCGACAAAAGGCGCCATCGTGCGCACGATGGGGAGGAAGCGGGCGATTACGATGGTCTTGGGGCCATGCTTCTCAAAAAAGGCCTGCGTGTATTGAATCTTTTCCGGGCTGATCAATCGCGTGCGCTTCATCAATGCTTCGCCAAACCAGCGACCGACCGAATAGTTGACCGCATCGCCCAGAATCGCAGCCACAATGAGCAGTGCCATGAGCAAGGGCAGGCTCATCCCTTCTGTCACGCACAGGGCTCCCGCCACAAACAGCAGGGAATCGCCAGGTAAAAACGGGGCGATCACAACCCCGGTTTCGGTAAAGATGATGGCAAACAGCAGAGCATAAACCCAGTCACCATATTGCTGCACGAAAAACAGCAGGTGCTTGTCCAGATGAAGCACCAGGTCAGCAAAAGAGGTCAGCCATTCCATAACAGGTCTTTCTGATTGGGCATACGCGCTGCCCGAATTCGGCAAAGGCGCTATTTTAGCCGATCCCACTATAATCCTGATGATGAAGAGCGCCCCGCCCGACCTGCAACCCGCTGTCGAACAGCCGACGATCCGAGCCCTACCCGAACATCTGATTAGCCAGATTGCGGCCGGCGAAGTGGTTGAACGGCCGGCCTCCGTGCTCAAAGAACTGCTCGAGAACGCCATTGATGCCGGCAGCACCCGGATCCGCATTGATCTGGAAGAAGGCGGGATGCGCCTGATCCGCATCACGGATAACGGTTGCGGTATCGAACAGGGGCAGCTCGGCCTGGCGCTCACCCGCCACGCCACCTCGAAAATCCGTTCACTGGAAGATCTGGAGCGCGTCGCCACTATGGGGTTCCGGGGAGAAGCCCTCGCCGCCATTGCCAGCGTGTCGCGACTCACCCTGATCAGTGCGGCCCGCAACAGCCGCCACGCCTGGCGGATGACGGGCGACGGCGAGCTGACGCCTGACTCATTGCCCGCAGGCACGGTCGTGGAAATGCGCGATCTCTATTTCAATACTCCGGCCCGCCGCAAGTTCCTTAAAAGTGCAGGGACGGAACAGGCGCACTGCATGGAGGCAATCCGACGTCAGGCGCTGGCCCACCCCGCGATCAGCCTGACGATCACGCGCGACGGCAAACAGACCCACGCCTGGCCGGCAGAATCCAGCGAAGGGCGTATTCGCCAGGTGCTGGGGGATGACTTTATAAAAGCCTGCCGACCGGTTGATGTGGGCAATGAACTGTTGCAACTGCGCGGCTGGACCATGGTCCCGACAGCGATTCTGTCGGAACGCGAAGCCCAGCATAGCTTCGTCAACGGCCGCTACGTCCGAGACAAGGTCATCCAGCATGCGATTCGCGAAGCCTACCGCGACCAGCTGCATGGTCACCGGCAGGCCGGATGTTGCCTCTTCCTGACCATCGACCCGACCCTCGTTGATGTCAACGTGCACCCCGCCAAGACCGAAGTCCGCTTCCGCGATAGCCGTGCTGTGCATCAGTTCATCTACCACGCGCTCAAGCAGATTCTGGCCATCAGCACTGAAACGGCACCACCCATTCGTCTTGATCGGGTGGCCGCATCCACGCCTGTTGCCACTTACCTGCAACCGGGGCTCGGTCTGCATCACGCCGCGCCCCATGCGGCTGAATACCGAACCCCCTATCAATCGAATAGCCCGACACGCACGGCTATGGGTGCTGCCCTTGCTTGGCAAGCACCCCCATCCGAAGCGCCCACAACACCATCAACGAACGATGACATTCCTCCGCTGGGCTTCGCCATAGGCCAACTCCATGATCGCTATATCCTGGCGCAAAATGCACAGGGCATGATTCTCGTTGATCAGCACGCCGCGCACGAACGAGTACTGTATGAAAAACTCAAGGCCAGCTGTGGTCTGCAGGCGCCCGCCAGGCAACCCTTGCTGATCCCGGTCACCGTTAACGTCAGTGATCTGGAGATGGCCAGCTGGCATGAGCAGCCGGAAGCACTAACCGATCTGGGTTTTGAAATCTCCGCCGCCGGACCCAACACACTGGTCGTGCGTCAGGTACCGGCGGGGATAGGCGGTCGCCTCGATGCCGCCAAGCTGCTCTGTGAACTCCTGCAGTCTCTACAGGACTCACCCGCGCAAGCCAACCTCACCGCACGCCGGGAACGACTGCTCGGCACCTGCGCCTGCCATGCGGCGATTCGTGGACAACACAGCCTGAGCCTGACCGAGATGAATGCCCTGCTGCGCGACATGGAAGCCACCGAGCGGGCCGATCAGTGTAATCACGGGCGCCCCACCTGGATCCTGGTAAATCTACCCGCTATTGATGCCCTCTTCCTGCATGGCCGCTGAGCAAAATATCAGCCCGCTACCACCGGCGATTCTGCTGCTCGGCCCCACGGCCAGCGGCAAAACCGATCTGGCGTTACAGCTGGCAGATCGCTACCCCATTGATCTGATCAGTGTCGACTCGGCGCTGGTCTTCAAGGACATGAACATCGGCACGGCCAAACCCGATGCCGACACGATACGCCGATACCCGCACGCTCTGGTCGACATCATTACGCCGGAAGACAGTTACTCGGCCGCCCGCTTTCGTGACGATGCGCTTACGGCCATGGCGGCCAGCACCGCCCGGGGCCGGATCCCGCTGCTGGTTGGCGGCACCATGCTCTACATCAAGGCACTGCTCGAAGGCCTCTCGGATCTCCCGCAGGCGGACGCGGCACTTCGGGCCGAACTCGACGCCCGCGCCAAAGCTCAGGGTTGGCCGGCGATGCACGCTGCGCTGGCCGAGCTAGACCCCATCACCGCAGCACGCCTGGCACCAAATGATGCACAACGGATCCAGCGTGCGCTGGAAATCTGTCTGGTTAGCGGGCGACCAGCTTCGGCCCTCTATGCCGAACAATCGTCACAGGCCGCACCACCCTATCGATTTCTATCACTTGGGCTCCTTCCGAGTGACCGGGGATGGTTACACGAACGTATCGCGCTGCGCTTCGAACTCATGCTGCAACAGGGCTTCATCGACGAAGTGGAAGCTCTACGCACCCGATACCATTTGCATGCCGATCTGCCCTCCATGCGATGTGTGGGTTATCGCCAGGCATGGGATATGCTGGAAGGCAGATTGCCGCGCAACGAGCTGGAAGAACGCGGCATCTACGCCACCCGCCAACTGGCCAAACGCCAGATCACCTGGCTGACCAATTCGATTGCCTGCGAGGCTTTTGACTGCTGCCAAAACAACAACGTCGACCTCATCGGTCGGCGCGTTGCAGAATTTCTGGCGGTCTGATCAAACAACCACGGTCGGCGCTTCCCCTGGCTGGCTAGCGCGGATCACGCCAATACGGCTGACCTGTTCACCGTGTTCGGCCAGGACTTTGGCAACCGCATCCGCATTCTCTGGGGCAACGACAATGACCATGCCAATACCGCAATTAAAGACGCGGTGCATTTCATCGTCGGCAACGCCGCCGGCCTCCTGCAGCCAGTTGAAGAGTACCGGACGCTCCCAGCTGTTCCGCTGGATCTCGGCCGTCAACCCTTCTTGCAGAATACGGGGCACGTTTTCAGTGATGCCCCCGCCGGTGATGTGAGCCAGACCCTTGATGGCGCCCGGCAGTGCGGCAAATGCGGCCAGAACCGGCTTGACATAGATTCGGGTCGGCGCCATAACGCGGTCACCCAGGGTCACCTCATCCAGCATGTCGCTCGGCTGGGCACCGCTGCGCTCGATGATCTTGCGGATTAGCGAGTAACCATTCGAGTGGGCACCGCTCGAGGCCAGACCCAGAACCACATCGCCGGCCTTGATGCTCTTGCCATCGATGATAGCGGATTTCTCAACAGCCCCCACGGCAAAGCCGGCCAGGTCATATTCACCAGCCGGGTACATATCGGGCATTTCGGCAGTTTCGCCACCGATCAGCGCAGCGCCGGCCAGTTCACAACCCTTGGCAATGCCACCGACCACAGCGGCAGCCGTATCCAGGTCCAGCTTGCCGCAGGCAAAGTAATCCAAAAAGAACAGTGGCTCGGCACCCTGAACCAGAATATCGTTAACACTCATGGCGACCAGATCCTGTCCAATCGTGTCATGACGATTCCAGGCAAAGGCCAGGCGCAGCTTGGTACCCACCCCGTCCGTGCCCGACACCAGCACCGGCTCCTTATATTTCTTCGAGACTTCAAACATGGCGCCAAAGCCGCCAATACCGGCCATGACGCCTTCACGCATCGTGCGCTTGGCCAGGGGCTTAATCCGCTCAACCAGTTCGTCACCAGCTTCCATATCTACACCGGCATCGCGGTAAGACAATCCACCACCGGCCTTGGCATCGTGAGCGGCGAACAATGGGCGAGCGTGATTCAGCGGGCAAAACATGAGCATTCCTCAGGCAAAGTTGGGCGCAATGCCGTGTAAAATGGCGGCTTGCGGCCGTAAGGCCTGAATTGTACCCGATAGAGACCTGCTCTTACCTTTCCTTCTGCCTCCAAGCTGCCCAACCGGGCCGGCCTTCATGCAACAACTGCTGCTCAACCTTTTACCGGACCCGACCCCGTCGCTGCGCCATTTCCAGGCCGGCGACAATGCGGAATTGCTCAACACCCTGCAGCAGTGGCTAGCCACACCCGCAACCGGGATCGCCTATCCGGGCAATCTGATGGTGATCTGGGGGCCAAGCGGTTCCGGCAAATCCTTTCTCACCCGCTGCCTTGTTGAACAGGGTCTGACCCCGTTGCCACTCAAGGAGCCCATGTTAGCGGCTACATCCCAGGGCTGGCTGCTGGACGATGCCCAGAGGCTGGATACTGAAGGCCAGCAGGATCTCTTCCGCCACCTCGTGCGACTGGCCCAGACCAACGAACGGCTGCTCGTCACTCTGGATGCTCCCCCGGATGCGCAACACGGGTTGCGCGAGGATGTTCGTACCCGCCTGGGCGCTGGCCTAATCTACCGTCTGGCACCGTTGAATGAAAGTCAGCAGCGCCAACTGCTGGCAGCGCGCGCCAAACAACGCGGCTGGCAACTCACGGAAGACGTGCTGGATACCTTGTACCAGCGTGCGCCACGCGATCTCTCGAGCCTGAGCCGCCTCATTGAACGACTGGACCAGCTCTCACTGGAACAGAAACGCCGTATCACTTTGCCCTTACTGCGCACGGCACTGGCCGAATCCGCGTCTTAACCAAGACTTGAATTAACCGAGGCTTGAATTTCAATGACCAAGACCCCCGACCTGCAACTCGCGCTTTTTGATCTGGATAACACCCTGCTCCGGGGCGATTCCGATTTCGAATGGGCCCAGTTTTTGATCAAGAAAGGCGTCGTTGACCCCGAACTTCAGGCTGCTAAAAACGCCGAGTTCTATGCCGATTACAAAGCGGGCACCCTCGATATTCATGCCTTCCTGGATTTCCAACTAGCGCCGCTAGCCCGCCACCCACGCTCGCAACTCGATATCTGGCACCGCGAGTTCATGGCCGAGCACATCCGACCCATCCTACTGGAGAACGCCCGGGCGCTGGTTCACCGCCACCTGTCTCTGGGCCACCTCTGCGCCATCGTGACCGCCACCAATGCTTTCGTGACGGGCGACATCGCCCGTGAATTCGGTATTCCAAACCTCATTGCGACTATCCCCGGTTGCCAGGCAGGCCAGTTCACCGGCAAACCGGTTGGCACGCCATCCTTTCAGCGTGGCAAGATCGAACGGGTGAACGCGTGGCTGGAATCCATCGGCCTCTGGCAAGGTAGTTTCAGTGCGCGCTGGTTCTACAGCGATTCTCTGAACGATTTACCGCTGCTCGAGTGGTCTACCCATCCCGTGGCTGTCGATGCAGACGAAACCCTCACCGCGCAGGCGATAACCCGCGGTTGGCCTGTCATCACTCTTCGTGACGACACCCCGGCCTCGGATATCTTCAAAAAGATCGGACTCACCGGATGATTCGCCGTTTCGTTAAAAAGATTTTCCAGAAGTCTGATCGACCTACCCGGCGACAGGCGCCGGAAGTCATCCCATTGAAAAAACACGGGATCACGCATGACATGCTCAGCCGAGGTGCCGAACGCGTCTGCGAAGATCTCGAAAGCGCGGGCTATCAGGCATTCGTAGTGGGTGGTGCCGTACGCGATCTCCTGCTGGGACGTGACCCCAAGGATTTCGACATCGCCACCAATGCCACGCCTGAGCAGGTAAAACGGGTTTGCCGACGCTCGCGCATCATCGGGCGGCGCTTCCAGATCGTCCACGTGATGGTGGGACAGGAACTGATTGAAGTCACGACCTTCCGCGCGCTGCATGATGATGATACTGCGACGGATGCGCACGGACGCGTCCTACGGGATAACACCTTCGGATCCCAGGCCGATGACGCCGCCCGCCGCGATTTTACGGTCAACGCCCTATACTACGACCCGTACGACGAAACGATTCACGACTACCACCAAGGCTATGCCGACCTGAAGGCCGGCAAGTTGCGCATGATTGGCGACCCGGAAGTTCGTTACCGCGAGGATCCGGTCCGTATGCTGCGTGCTGTGCGACTGGGTGCCAAACTCGGTCTGGAAATTGACACGACCACCCGTAAGCCAATCAAGGCCATGGCGCCGCTGCTGGACCATGTCCCTCCCGCCCGCCTGTTCGACGAGATGCTGAAGCTGCTGACCTGTGGCGACGCCCTGGCCTGCCTCAAGCGTCTCCGCGCCGAAGGTCTGCACCATGGCGTGCTGCCCCTACTTGATGTCATTCTGGAGCAGCCATTAGGCGAGCGTTTTGTCGAGCAGGCGCTCACCAACACCGACCGCCGGATCCGTGAAGGCAAGTCTATTTCGCCAGGCTTCCTGTTCGCCGCACTCCTCTGGCATGAGGTTCTGGCCAACTGGAACCAGCGCAAGGCCAGTGGTGAAATCAGCATTCCGGCCCTCTTTGCCGCTATGGCCGATGTGCTGGACCGGCAGGCAGAAAAACTGGCTATCACCAAGCGCCTAGTAGGTGACATAAAAGAGATCTGGTCGCTCCAGCCGCGCTTCGAACAACGGAGTGGCAAGCGTCCTTATGCACTCCTGGGGCATGCGCGCTTCCGTGCGGGCTACGACTTCATGCTGTTGCGCGCCGAAACCGGCGAAATCGATGCCAGCATTGCCGACTGGTGGACCGCTTTCAGCGAAGGCGACCACAATGCACAGGAAACACTGATCGCCAGCGCCCCCCGTGAGACCAGCCCCGCTAAAAAACGCCGCCGGAGTGGCCAGCGTCGTCGCCGAACTGGCGTGTCAAATGCTGGTAACGAAGGCTCGGCAACCCCAAGTGAACCAACCAGCAGCGCTGAATGACCGCAACGCAGCTTCCACATCTGGCGATCATTGGCCTAGGCGCCAATCTGGGCAACCCGGTCGACACCCTGCATGAGGGGATCGCGACCCTGCAGGCGCACCCGAACACTGCCAACTGGCGGGTTTCTCCCTTTTACCGTACTGCCCCCATGGGCGCCTCAGAGTCCCAACCCGATTACATCAACGCGGTGGCCCTGTGCCGAACGGACCTGGCACCGGAGACCCTGATGCGGTGGTTACTGGATGTCGAACGCCAGTTCGGTCGAGACCGGAGCCAAGATGTCGCCCGCAATGCGCCCCGCACCCTCGACCTTGATTTACTGATATACGATGACCTCACCCAGCAGACGCCCTTGCTGACCCTGCCTCACCCGCGCCTACATGAACGGGCCTTTGTCCTGCGCCCTTTACTGGATCTTCTTCCCGATGCCACACTCGATACGCTGGGGCGTCTGGATGCCTACTGGCCATCAGTCGCGGACCAGGCCATCGAACGCCTCGCCGACTGAACGCGGACAGGGCTTGCCCAAACCGCTCAGCTGTGTATCCTAGGCATCCTCTATCTGCTTTCAAAGAGCCCGAATCCGCATGTCTGCCCAAACCGCCCAGCGCCGACTGACGCCCCTTGATCTTGCCCGCCAGCGTGAACGGGGCGAAAAGATCGTCATGCTGACCTGCTACGACGCGACCTTTGCCCGGGTTTCCGAGGCCAGTGGTGTTGATGCCCTGCTGGTCGGGGACTCGCTCGGGATGGTGTTGCAAGGTCATGACTCGACCCTACCGGTGACCCAGGCGGACATGGTGTACCACGTCGCCTGTGTGGCCCGGGGATGCGACCGCCCACTGATCATTGCCGACATGCCTTTTGGCACCTATCAGGAAAGCCCGGAGCTCGCCTTTCGCCATGCCGCCCAGCTCATGGCCGCCGGTGCCCAGATGGTCAAAATCGAGGGCGGTCGAGACATGGCCACGACAACCGCCTTTCTCACCAACCGCGGGATCCCGGTCTGTGGGCATATTGGCCTCACCCCCCAATCGGTCTTCCAGCTCGGGGGCTACCGGGTCCAAGGCCGGGGAGATGGTGACCAGGAGCGCTTATTAACAGATGCCATGGCACTGGAAGAAGCTGGTGCCAGCCTGCTGGTTCTCGAAGCCATGCCTGCCAGAGTGGCAGATTTCATCACCAGCCACTTGGAGATACCCACCATTGGCATCGGCGCCAGCGCGCAATGCTCCGGTCAGGTACTGGTCCTGCACGACATGCTGGACATTGCCCCCGGCAAAAAGCCGCGTTTCGTCAAAAACTTCATGGCCGGCCGCGATTCGGTCGCAGCTGCGATTACGGCCTACGTCGAAGAGGTTCGCGCCGGCATCTTCCCCGGACCGGATCAGCAATACCCGGAATAAGCGATGGAAATCCAAGCCAAGGTTGACGCCCTGCGGGCAACGCTAAATGCCGCCCGCCGTGCCGGCAAAACCATCGCCTTCGTGCCGACCATGGGCAACCTCCATGCCGGCCATATCAGTCTGATGCGCCAGGCACGCGACCATGCCGACCTCGTAGTGGCGAGCATCTTCGTCAATCGCCTGCAGTTCGGGCCGAACGAAGACTTTGACCAATACCCCCGGACCTTCGAAGCCGATTGCGCCCAACTACGTGACGCGGGAGTCGAGGTGCTATTTGCCCCGACGGAGGCCGACCTCTATCCGGAACCGCAGACTTACGTGGTCGACCCCCCTGATATCCAACATATGCTCGAGGGCGAGGTTCGCCCCGGTCACTTCCGTGGTGTTGCGACCGTGGTCATGAAGCTGTTTCAGATCGTCCAGCCCGATGTCGCCGTGTTTGGCAAAAAGGATTACCAGCAGCTCATGGTGCTCCGTAACATGAGCCGCCAGTTCATGCTGCCGATCCGCATCGTGGGCGGGGAAACCGTGCGTGCGGCAGATGGCCTGGCCCTGTCTTCCCGCAACGGCTATCTGAGCCCGGCCGAACGCGCCGAGGCGCCCCGCCTGCAGCGCAGCCTGCAATCCATCCGCCAAGCAGTTCTGGATGGGAATAAAGACTATGCCGGACTGTGCGCAGCCGCCCGTCAGGCGCTGGACCAGCACGGCTGGAAAACCGATTACATCAGCATTCGCCGGCAACAGGATCTGGCCCCCGCTGGCCCATCGGACACGGATCTGGTGATTGTGGCGGCATCCCGCCTGGGCACCCCCCGACTTCTGGACAACCTCGAGATCTGAACCCATTGTTTTATATGGGTTTATCGAGCGGCATCTGACTCAAAAAAAATGGTTGACACAGGCAAATTGACGCGACACAATGCGTTTCCTTTTGCCGATTAGGGTTAAGCATCCATGCAACGAACCATGCTCAAGTCCAAACTGCACCGCGTGACCACCACGCATGCGGAATTGCACTATGAGGGCTCTTGCGCCATTGATGAAGAT
Organism: uncultured Dechloromonas sp.; assembly: GCA_964604465.1. Taxonomy (GTDB): domain Bacteria; phylum Pseudomonadota; class Gammaproteobacteria; order Burkholderiales; family Rhodocyclaceae; genus Fluviibacter. The sequence continues at coordinate 26,731 of CAZRYZ010000010.1, forward strand.
CTTCTCGATGCGGCCAACATCCGTGAATACGAGCAGATCGATATCTGGAACATCAACAATGGCGAGCGCTTCACGACTTATGCCATCCGCGGCGCCCGCGGTTCAGGCATCATCTCGGTCAATGGCTCGGCAGCCCGTCGTGCATCACCGGGTGATCTGCTGATTATTGCGACCTTTGCCGTCTACAACGAAGTCGAGCTGGCCAATTACGCCCCCCAGCTGGTCTATGCCGATGCGAACAACCGTATCGCCCGCATTGGTAACGGTATTCCGGCCCAGGCGGCCTGACCCCGTTTTAGGGAGTCAAACCGGCACCGGCCGGTAAAGTCGGACCACCTCACCCACGATCAATAACGCCGGAGGCTTCAAACCTTCGGCGTTAATCGTTTGGGCAACGCTTTCCAGGCTGGCGACCAGCACCTTCTGGTCCGGCCGGGTGCCATGGTAGATCACGGCCACGGGAGTCTCTGGCGCTCGCCCCTCGGCAATCAGCGCCTCTGCGATGCCGGCTGCTGCACTCACCCCCATATAGAAAACGACCGTCTGTTGTGGCCGCGCTAGCGCCGGCCAGTCAAGATCGGATAACCCGTCTTTGCGATACCCGGTGGCAAAAATCACGGATTGCGCCCAATCGCGGTGCGTTAACGGAATTCCTGCAAAAGCCGCGCAGCCGGTTGCCGCTGTAATTCCGGGCACGATTTCCACCGGAATACCGGCGTCCATCAGAGATTCCATCTCTTCACCCCCGCGTCCGAAAATGAAGGGGTCGCCGCCTTTGAGCCTAACGACCCGTTTTCCTTCTTGCGCCAGACGCACAAGCCAGGAATTCACCTCCCCCTGTGGTAACGCATGCCGGGCGGCTTTTTTCCCCACATAGTGTTGCGCCGCCTGTGGCGGGATGAGCGCCAGAATCTCCGGCCCCACCAGATTGTCATAAAGCACTACATCGGCATCGCTTAAACGCCGCAGGGCACGCAACGTCAGCAGCTCCGGGTCCCCCGGACCGGCACCCACTAGGCTCACCTGACCCGGCGCCAGCGGTTTAGCAGTGGCCTCAAGGCGCCCTAACAGCTGCCAAAGGCCCGCATCAGTACACTCAGAGGAAAACGGCTTTGGGGTTTCGGTCATGTCGATTCGGGTCAGATTGCATTAGCCACTTGCCTTAAGCGGCCAAGCAGCATATCTTACTACCCTTGCGCCTTAAAACGGTGCCGTTCTGGGGCACCCTAGAGCGTCAACATTGAAGTTATTATCCCCAATTCCCTAACCCCCCCATTTCCCCTAATCGCACCTTCGCGTTGGGTCGACACCAAACCACCGGGAGACTGCCATGCCTCTAACCGTCCGCCAACTACTCGACCACAAAGCCTCCGGGGTCTATTCGATCAAACCGGATGCTTCCGTCCTGGAAGCACTGGAGCTGATGGCCAGAGAAGATATCAGCTCGGTACTTGTGATTGAGGGCGACGAACTGAAAGGCATCTTCACGGAGCGGGATTACGCCCGCAAGGTAATCCTGCGCGGCAGAAACTCGCGCGACACCATCGTTCGCGAACTCATGACTAGCCAGCTCATCACCGTATCGCCGCAGCACAAAATCGGTGACTGCATGAGCATGATGACCGAACATCACATCCGCCACATCCCTGTCATGGAAGCTGGCAAGGTGATTGGTCTTGTCTCCATTGGTGACGTCGTCAAGGCCGTGATCTCGGATCAGGCGTCGATCATCCAGCAACTCTCGGGCTACATTTCCGGCGATCTGCAGACCTGATCTGCAGATGCCGGGGGCTCAAATCCCTTGGCCACCGAAACTGAACTGAAACTGGGCATCGCCCCGGATGCGATTAACGCGTTGCTGGGTCACCCCCTGCTTACTGCAAACGCCCGCTCCCGTCACCTGGCCAATACCTATTTCGATACCGAAGACCTTGCGCTGACTCGGCATAAGGTGGCCGTTCGCGAACGCCGGGTAGCGGACCAGACGCTACTCACCGTGAAGACTGCTGGCAGCAGTATCGGCGGCCTAAGCCAGCGTCAGGAGTGGGAGGCGCCAACCCACCCCGGGGCCTTTGATTTCAGGGGCTTGGTCACCGACCCCCTCCTCGCGCAGCGCCTAGTGAAGCTTGCCGGACAGCTGGTGCCTGTGTTCACAACTGACTTTGAACGCCTCTCCTGGTGCATTCCGGTGAGTGACAGCCGCGGAGAAAGTCTGGTTGAAGTAGCCCTTGACCGGGGGGCGATTGAAGTCAACCGTCACGGTCGCCAGGCCGCATCCCCCATCTGCGAACTGGAACTGGAGCTTAAACAGGGCCAGCCCGAGGCACTGTTCACCCTTGCCGAACAATTCAAGGCCTATGTGCCACTAGCGCCGATCGACGAGAGCAAGGCTGCGCGCGGCTATGCGCTGTTCCATTCACTGACCAAGTAACAAAAAGGCCGCCAGATAACCGGCGGCCTTGCAAGGTGTGACAGAGTCAGGCTACTTGCCCGTACAACCCGATGGCAGAAACTTCTGATCCATGGTCGAAGTACAGGTCCAAGCAGAAATCGTCGAATTAGCAATGGCACCGGTGTAAACAATCGTTTTACCATCCACGTTCTTGTCGATCCCCTTCATCGACACGGTTACGGTGGCATTGGCTGCATCGCCCCCCGAGGTCACGCTTTCAACATACTGGGAACTGCCCGAACACAGGTTCGTAGGAATCGTGGTGTTGCCACTCTGCACAGCCTCCGTCACCGAAACCTTACAGGCGGATGCCGCCAGCAGACCTTCCGAAACCTTGGCGCGAATTGTGTAATTCTGATATGCCGGCAGCGCTACCGCGGCCAGAATCCCAACGATGGCGATGACCACCATCAGCTCAATCAGCGTGAAACCCGCTTGCATCGACTTGCGCATTTGCTTCTCCATGAAAAACCCTAAAATCTTTAGGTCATATTACCGCAGGGCAACCCCGACTGGCAAAGCATTCGATCAAGGGGCACGATATATTTTCTTGAGTGCCCAATGCGAAGGCAACAGCACCAGAAACACCAGCATCAGCTGGAGCAGGATAAACCAGGCGTGTTCAGGCATCCAGGTCTGGGGGGCCGTGTCGCTGAATCCGTACACGTAATTAATGTTAACGGGCAGGTTAAGGTTGCTCGCCGGCGCAGGAGGCGCTGGCATGAAGAAATAACAGATGTACAGCGAGATAAAAGCAAGTACAGTCCACAGTATCAGTCCCCGCGGATCATAGCCGGTCCGGCGCAAAAGCCAGATCAAAAGAAAAGGTAGCCAGAAATGAAAGAAGGACAGAATCCGGACGTGAATGGGAATTGATGACTGGAACATGTATTCCGTCATACCCGTAATGGGGACACCAAACAGGCTAGACATAAAATCCAGTGCCCATAGCAACTGCGGCAGGATAATACCCACGGCTGCCGCTGAGACCAGCAATGCGCTCTTACGCCACATGGCTGCAAGCGTAAGGAGAAGCGCCATGTCACAGAAATATAGAAAATTGGTCGGACCATAGGTCACTAGGTAAGTGGGGATAAGAACCGCCACATAGAGCGTCAAAAACCAGCGTAGTTCCCGGGGGAGATGAGAGTCGTTCATCGGTTGATCGCTTATTTGAATTGCCCGAGTATATCTAGCACGCTTGCATCTTCCACCTGTGAAAAATCACGGTAGAACTGCCCCACCCCACCAAAGTCTGAGACCACCTCCAGGCAAACAACTTCGTCACACAGGGAGCGTATACGTTCAACCGCATCGGGCGAAGCCACGGGGACCGCACAAACCAGCTGGTCAGGCTTCTGTGCCCTGACCTCATGTAAAGCTGCCGCCATGGTCGACCCGGTCGCCATGCCGTCATCCACCACAATCACCGTACGTCCAGTTATGGTGATGGGCGCATGCACCCGGTTGTAAGAAGCGCGTCGAGCACGAATCGTCTCCAGCTGACGCCGAGCCTCGTCGGCCAGATAAGATGCGCTAGCGCCTGCCCTTTCCGCATAATCGGCCACCATGATCTGCCCGGATTCGCCCACGGAGCCCACGGCAAACTCCGGATTATAGGGGGCGCCAAGTTTGCGCACCAAAACGACATCCAGTTCACCCATAAGCATCTCGGCGACAATTGCACCCAGTGGCAACGCACCTCGCGGAATTGCCAGCACTAGGGGGTGGCTCTGACGGTAAAAGCCAAGCGCTCTGGCTAATTGCCGCCCAGCATCAACGCGATCATCAAACAGCGGCATCTAACCTCAGGAGCTCAATCTGGAACAGCGGTTCATACGGTGGCACGTGACACTCCACAACGTCTGGTGGTGCGACCTGCAGGTGCACACCGACCACATCCGCCCGAATGGGCAAATGTGTCACATGACGGTCTGCAAGGACTGCCGTGTAGATCGCACTGGGCGATTTGGCGTTGAGCCATTCAATCACCCGTAGCAACGAACTGCCGGTATACAGCACATCATCTACCACGAGGAGCGTATAACCACTCAGATCGAGTTCCGCCTGCCCGGCTGATTCGGTTAACTGTGTTTCAGGGTGAAGAAGCCTGAGATCATCAGCATAGCGCTTGACCTTCAGATCCAAGCGTAACGGCCGTTCTAACTGGTAATGCTCGCCTAATACGTCACATAACATGTCGGCCAATGGCGCGCCTCGCCTCAGGACACCAATGACCGCTACCTTGTCATGACCCGCGAGCAAAGGCACTGCCTGAGCCGCCATGTGTTGAATAATCGCCGGCATCTGATCTGGCGCGTAGGCCAGAAAGCGTGTCCCTGGCGGATGGTCTGCAGGATCAAGCATCATAGACATGATCGACCTCGGCACTATGAACTTATCTTTAAAGACTACACCGATTCAGTTCATCACGCTTTCTGCAAAGCACGAGACTCTTCGTCGGTAAATAGACGGGAGCGGGTCAAAAATCTCAAGCCCGTCGGGCGCTCTAGGGAGAACATGCCACCACTCCCCGGAATCGCATCAATGATCAGGTGCGTATGTTCCCAGTAGGCAAACTGCGATTCACTCATATAAAAGGGCACACCGCCGATTTCACCAAGTTTGACATCGACATCCCCGACCAGAAATTCATTGGCCGGAAAGCACATTGGCGCGCTGCCGTCGCAACAACCACCCGACTGATGAAATAGCAACGCGCCATGTTGTGCTTTGAGCTGTCCGATTAACGCCAGTGCCGCCGGCGTTGCCGAAACGCGGCTGACGGCACTGTTGCATGGCGTTAAGTCTCTGGCCATTAGAAGAAGCCGAGGGGCGACTCGCTGTAGCTCACCAGCAGGTTCTTCGTCTGCTGGTAGTGATCCAGCATCATTTTGTGGTTCTCACGGCCTATACCGGACTGCTTGTAACCACCAAAAGCGGCATGAGCCGGATAGGCGTGATAGCAGTTCGTCCACACCCGACCGGCCTGAATCGCACGACCCACACGGAATGCGCGGTTACCATTCCGCGTCCAGACACCGGCACCCAGGCCGTACAGCGTATCGTTGGCAATCTCGATAGCCTCGGCCTCATCCTTAAAGGTCGTCACAGAAACCACGGGTCCGAAGATCTCCTCCTGGAAAATACGCATCTTGTTGTGACCCTTGAACACGGTCGGCTTGATGTAGTAACCACCGGCCAAGTCGCCCTCCATCTGCGCCTGTTCACCGCCGATCAGACACTGAGCGCCCTCTTCCTTACCCAGCTTTAGATAGGAATTGATCTTTTCCAGTTGCTCGTTCGACGCCTGGGCACCGATCATGGTATTGGGATCCAGCGGGTTGCCCTGTGTGATCGCGGCCACACGCTTCAGGACACGCTCCATGAACTTGTCGTAAATCGATTCCTGAACGAGCACCCGGGACGGGCAGGTGCATACTTCACCCTGATTCAGCGCGAACAACGTAAAGCCTTCAAGTACCTTGTCGAAATAACTGTCATCGGCATCCATCACGTCTTCGAAGAAAATGTTCGGGCTCTTGCCACCCAGTTCCAGCGTCACCGGAATCAGATTCTGGCTGGCGTACTGCATGATCAGTCGACCGGTCGTAGTCTCGCCGGTAAAGGCGATCTTGGCAATGCGCGGGCTTGAGGCAAGTGGCTTACCGGCTTCCAGGCCGAAACCGTTGACCACGTTCAACACACCCGGCGGCAGCAAATCACCAATCAATTCAAGCAACACCAGAACCGATGCCGGTGTCTGCTCGGCAGGCTTCATCACCACACAGTTGCCCGCACCCAGCGCCGGGGCAAGCTTCCAGACTGCCATCAGAATCGGGAAGTTCCAGGGAATGATCTGACCGACCACGCCCAGCGGCTCCTTGTAATGGTAGGCATAGGTATCGTGATCAATCTCGCTGATGCCGCCCTCTTCGGCGCGCACACAGCCCGCAAAGTAGCGGAAATGATCAATCGCAAGGGGAATATCTGCCGCCATCGTCTCGCGAATCGGCTTGCCGTTATCCAGGGTCTCGGCGGTGGCGATCAACTTCAGATTCGCTTCCATACGGTCTGCGATCTTATTCAGAATATTGGCGCGATCAGCCTGCGAGGTCTTGCCCCACGCGGCCTTGGCAGCATGCGCTGCATCCAGTGCCAGGTTGATGTCCTTTTCATTGGAGCGAGGCACCTCGCACAACACCTTACCGGTAATCGGCGTCGTGTTCTCAAAATACTGACCATCAACCGGATCGACCCACTGGCCGTTGATGTAGTTTCCGTAACGTTTCTTGAACGGGTTATCGACTGTAATGTTATTGATCGTAATGGTCATGCTGGTCTCCAGGATTGGGTGGGGTCATTGCCAACGAACATCGCAATTAAGGCCCATCCTGCCAGACAACCGCAACAAGCACACCTTGTGGTGCAGCAAAAGCAGCCGTAAAAAAACCCGCCACGCGGGCGGGTTTTTCGGGTACTGAATCAGCGACTGATTACAGCAGACCCTTGAGCAGCTTGGCCATTTCAGACGGGTTACGCGTTACCGTGAAGCCACACTCTTCCATAACGGCGAGCTTGGCATCGGCGGTATCGGCACCACCCGAAATCAGGGCGCCGGCGTGACCCATGCGCTTGCCCGGAGGGGCTGTGACACCTGCGATGAAGCCAACAACCGGCTTCTTCATGTTGTCTTTGCACCAACGAGCGGCTTCGGCTTCGTCCGGACCACCGATTTCACCAATCATGA
>CAZRYZ010000011.1:0-13008 GCA_964604465.1 uncultured Dechloromonas sp.
ACCGATGTGCACGATATTGATGACATTGCCCCGGCCGCGGCCGTGGTGGATGTGCTGCAGACGCCGGCGTTTCTGTGCCGACAGACCGATTTTATTGCTGCCTGCGCGGCCAGTGGCAAGCCCGTCAATATCAAGAAGGGCCAGTTTCTGGCGCCGACCGATATGCAGAATGTGGTCGATAAAGCCCGGGACGCGGCCCGAGACGCCGGCGTGACGGATGACACCATCATGGTGTGCGAGCGCGGTGCCTCGTTTGGTTATAACAACCTGGTATCCGATATGCGGTCGCTGGCGATCATGCGCCGCACCGGTTGCCCGGTGGTGTTTGATGCTACGCACTCGGTGCAGTTGCCGGGTGGGCAGGGCAGCTCGTCGGGGGGTCAGCGTGAGTTCGTGCCGGTTCTGGCACGTGCCGCCGTGGCGACGGGGATCCATGGCCTGTTCATGGAGACGCACCCGGATCCGGCTAACGCGCTATCGGATGGCCCGAATGCCTGGCCGCTCGACAAGATGCCGCAATTGCTGAAGCACCTCAAAACCCTTGACCAGGCGGTCAAGGAAGCCCGAATGTTCGATCTATCCTGAAGTACCTTTATATATCTACCTAGAAAGGCCTGACCATGAGCGCCATTGTTGACATCATCGCCCGCGAGATTCTGGATTCGCGCGGTAATCCGACCGTTGAAGCCGACGTCCTGCTGGAATCCGGCGTGATGGGTCGTGCGGCTGTGCCGTCGGGGGCCTCGACCGGCTCGCGCGAGGCCATCGAGCTGCGTGATGGCGATGCTGGCCGTTATCTGGGCAAGGGCGTGATGCGCGCCGTCGAGAACGTTAACACCGAAATCAGCGAAGCGCTGATCGGCCTGGATGCGCAGGAGCAGGCGTTTATCGACAAGACCCTGATTGATCTCGACGGGACGGATAACAAGGGCCGTCTGGGCGCTAATGCGCTGCTGGCCGTGTCGATGGCGGTGGCCAAGGCCGCCGCTGAGGAGTCGGGTCTGCCACTGTACCGCTACTTCGGCGGTGCCGGCACGATGTCGCTGCCGGTGCCGATGATGAACATCATCAACGGTGGTGAGCACGCCAACAATAGCCTCGATATCCAGGAATTCATGGTGATTCCGGTGGGTGCCGAGTCGTTCCGCGAAGCGCTGCGTTGCGGCGCCGAGATTTTCCATGCGCTGAAGAAGCTGCTCGACAAGAACGGCCATTCGACCGCCGTGGGTGACGAGGGTGGTTTTGCCCCGAACCTGGGTAGCCATTCGGAAGCCCTGGAAGTGATCATGCAGGCCATCCAGAATGCCGGTTATGTGCCGGGTAAAGACGTACTGCTGGCGCTGGATTGTGCCGCCTCGGAATTCTACAAGGATGGCAAGTACCACCTGTCGGGCGAGGGCCTGCAACTGACCTCGGCCCAGTTCGTGGATTATCTGGCCACGCTGGTCGATAAGTTCCCGATCGTGTCCATCGAAGACGGCATGGCCGAAGGCGACTGGGATGGCTGGAAGCTACTGACCGACCGTCTGGGCAACAAGGTTCAGATCGTGGGTGACGACCTCTTCGTGACCAACACCAAGATCCTGAAGGAAGGCATCCAGAAGGGCATCGCCAACTCGATCCTGATCAAGATCAACCAGATCGGTACGCTGAGCGAAACTTTTGCCGCGATCGAGATGGCCAAGCGCGCCGGTTATACCGCCGTGATTTCGCACCGCTCGGGTGAGACCGAAGATTCGACAATCGCCGATATCGCGGTAGGCCTGAATGCCGGCCAGATCAAGACCGGTTCGCTGTCGCGCTCGGATCGTATCGCCAAGTACAACCAGCTGCTGCGTATTGAAGAAGATCTGGGTGACACCGCGACCTATCCGGGTCGTGATGCCTTCTACAATCTGCGTTAATTCAGCCTCTGCAGGCTCGTGCTGTCGAGTTCCCGGATGCGTCCTTCAACCGCCATTCTGCTGGGCCTGGCTGTGGTCATTCAGTACCCGCTCTGGCTGGGCAAGGGTGGCTGGCTGAAGGTGTGGGAGAGTGACCGGCAGCTGAGCCAGCAACGGGAAATCAATCGCCAGCTCGAGCTGCGTAATGCCGGCCTGGAGGCGGAAACCCGCAACCTGAAATCGGGGCTGGAAGCCGTGGAAGAGCGCGCCCGCTACGAGCTGGGTATGATCAAGGCCGACGAGGTGTTCTTTCAGCTGCCCAAGCGGGCAAACAGTGCGCCTACCAGTGAAATGAATGCGCCACCCCCCAAAGAGAATAAGGAATCCCAATGAGTGAACTCATCCATCGCAACACGGTCGTGACCCTGGATTACAGCGTGACGGATTCGGATGGCCAGGTGGTGGACGATGGTCGTAATCCTATCCGCTATCTGCATGGTGGCTACGGCGATATTTTTGATCGCATCGAGGAAACTCTCGAGGGTAAGCATGTGGGCGATTCGGTGACCATCAAACTGCAACCGGATGAAGCCTATGGCGATTACGATTCAGAGCTGGTGCAGATCGAGCCGGCCTCGCGTTTCCCCAAGGAAACCAAGGTGGGTATGCAGTTTGAAGGCGCGCCGGAAGGCTCGGACGAAGACGATGTGGTGATCTACCGCGTGACCGATATTGCCGACGGCAAAGTGGTGCTTGACGGTAACCACCCGCTGGCGGGTATGTCACTGGTGTTTACCTGCACGGTACGCGATGTGCGTAAAGCCACGGAAGAAGAGCTTGCTGAAGAGACCGTGGCCGACGACGCTGACGACGAGAATTCGCCCCCGGTCATCATTCACTAAGACGGTTACTGCGCCGGCCGCACCTCGGGTTGGGCGGCTTGCTCGCTAGGTTGCCCAATCGGTGGTTCGATAGGCTGTTCCGTTGGGGTTTCAGCATCGAGGGTTAGCGGCGGCCAGGGAAACGACTGGAACTTGAACTCGGTACGCCGGATGGGGTCGTCGCCAGCTTTGTCGTTACGTTCGACCCGGACTTCGACCCAACCCTGTTGGAGCGCCCCGTAGGTTTCAACGCGCGTGAAATTCTGATACGGCAGGTTGCTGGCATTTATCAGCGGGTGGTCGATACGGTGCACGCCGCTACCGCCATGAACAACAAGGATCTGGCCGGGGAACGATTCGGTTTCCTGCTTGAGCAGATCGATGAGTGGCTGGTAGCCCTGGGTCGAAGTGGCATTGTCTTCAGCGGGTTCGAAACCTGGGTCGCCATGCATCACGATCACCAGCATGGGCGCATCACTAGCCCTGGCGACCTTAAAAGCCTCTTTGAGCCAATTCAGACCTGCCAGACTCCGCTCCTGGAATTCGCTGCTGGCTTCGGGCTGTGTTCCCCAACGGTTGTTATTGCCTGTCACGTTGAGCGTGACAAATACCGTATCGCCAACCTGCCAACGCATCAGCTCGGGGTATTGTGGCTCACGTGCCAGGGGCAGGCTCGGATCACCCAGGCTGCGGCTGCTCTGGTAGTAGGTTTTGCGCAGGAGCTGTAGGCGCTCTTCGGGTGCGAAGCGGGTGCAGAGTGTCCACTCGGCATCGCCCGGTACATAAAAGGTGGGAAGCGGCGCCCGGGCAAAGACCGGGTAGGCGGCGATCAGGTTCTGGTCCTGGCAGGTCTGGGCAGCCGGTTTAAGGCCCCCGGTAAAGATGGCGAGCTCTTCCTGCTTCTGAGCCATGTCGTCGAGCATGCCTTTGAGGTAACCCTGTTGCTCCCCTGTCATGTAGACATCGCCGAACAGGGCAAAAGAAACACTGGCCGCCTGGACCGGCGTCATGCAGGTCAACCCGGCAAAAAGCAGGGGCATCGTCAGGCGGTGAAAGAAGTTCAGACGTTTCATCGATCAAACCCGGGAGCGGTTCTTGAGATGATAAAGCAGGTCAAGTGCCTGGCGGGGGGTAAGGCTGTCGGGGTCGATGGCATCGAGCGCCTCTTGCAAGGCATGCGTTGCGGCATCGTTTGCGATAGTCGCTGCTTCTGCCGGTGGCGGCGCAGCGGCGGTTTGGTCGAAAAAGTCTTCCTGAGTCTGTTCCCCGGGGCTGAGCTGCTGGCTCACCGACTGGGCTTCGAGCGTTTGCAGGGTGCGACGGGCGTCACGAACGACCGCCGGTGCAATGCCGGCCAGAGCCGCCACTTCGATCCCGTAGCTCTGATTGGCCGGACCGGCCTGCACGCGGTGCATGAAGACAATACGGTCGTGGTGCTCGATGGCATCGAGGTGCACGTTCTCGAGTTGTTTGAACTTCTCGCTCAGGCGGGTGAGTTCGAAATAATGGGTGGCAAAGAGTGTTAGCGATTTATTCTGGCGCAGCATCTGCTTGAGGACCGCCGAGGCGAGCGCCAGGCCATCAAAGGTGGAAGTGCCGCGGCCAATTTCATCCATGAGGACGAGGCTGCGTTCATCGGCCTGATTCAGAATGGCTGCGGTCTCGGTCATCTCCACCATGAAGGTCGAGCGGCCGGAGGCGAGATCGTCCGAGGCGCCGATACGGGTGAATAGGGCGTTGATGCGACCGATCCGGGCTGAGGTGGCCGGTACGTAGGAGCCAATACGGGCGAGCAGCACGATCAGAGCGGTCTGCCGCATGTAGGTGGATTTGCCGCCCATGTTGGGGCCGGTAATCAGCAGGCACTGGCGATCCGGGTGCAGGCGGGTGTCGTTGTCGACGAAGGCTTTGCCTTCGCGCTGTAGCGCCTGCTCGACGACCGGGTGGCGCCCTTCGCAGATATCGATCTCGGGGATCGGGCTGAACTCCGGACGGCACCAGTTGCGCTCACGCGCCGTGATGGCGAAGCTGCCAACCAGATCCACTTCGGCAATATCGCTGGCCAGGTGCTTGAGCGCCGACACGTCGGGTTGCAAGGTCTGCAGTAATTCGTCGTAAAGAAGCTTCTCGCGGTTGAGGGCCCGATCTTGGGCAGAAAGGGCCTTGTCTTCGAAGGCCTTGAGTTCGGGCGTGATGTAGCGCTCGGCATTCTTGAGCGTCTGGCGACGGCGATAGTGCTCGGGCACTTTGGCAGATTGAGCCTGAGAGACTTCAATATAGAAGCCATGGACGCGGTTATATTCAACCTTGAGGGTTGGGATGCCGGTGGCCTCGCGTTCACGGGCTTCGAGCGCGAGCAGAAAATCACCACAGTGGGTCTGGATGTTGCGCAGTTCGTCCAGCTCGGCATCAAAGCCATCGGCCATGACGCCACCATCCCGCACGTTCACGGCGGGCTCCGGGCGGATGGCGTGAGCGAGTGTTCCGGCAAGGCGTGCCGGGGTGCACAGATCGGTCAGGCGCTGCATCAGCGCGGTAAATCCTGCTTGCATCGCCGGGTCGTCACCCGCGAGCGGGTCGTTGGCCAGCTGCTGAATCTGTTCGGCCAGTGTGGGCCATTGTTGCAAGGTGTCACGCAGGCTGGCCAGTTCGCGGGGGCGGACTGATGAGAGACCGATGCGGCCGGCAATACGTTCGATATCGCAGAAGCTGTTAAGCAGCTGGCGTAGTGCATCAAGCTGCGACGGCCGATCGAGTAGCACATTGATAAAGCGATGCCGGCGGTCGGGCAGCGCGTCGTCGGCTGATGGGTGATGCAGGGCATGGCGAAGCGCCCGTGAACCCATGGCAGTGCAGGTACTGTCGAGAATGCTAAAGAGGGTGGTGCTGTCGCTACCGGGTTGGCTGGTCAGGCGCAGCGATTCGGTGAGCTCGAGGTTGCGCCGGGTGATGCCATCCATGCGCAGGTACTGATTGGGTCGTTCGACGAGGAGGGTGCTGATGCCGAGCGCGTCACTCTTTCGGAACTGGGTTGCTTCGATGTAATCGAGTAGCGCACTGGCGGCGGCAAGTGCCGGTTGGTCATCGTTCGGGTCGATGCCGAACGGGGTGAGCGATGCCACCCGGAGTGCACCGCACAGACTGCGCTGGCCGGTTTCTGCATCAAACAACCAGGCGGCGCGGCGGGTGGCTTTGCCCTGGCTATCTGACCAGACGGCGTCTTCGGGAATAAGAATTTCGGACGGATCGATACGCCCGAGCAGCGCCCCGATCTGCTCGGTGGCGACTTCCGCCAGAGTGATGCGGCCGGCGGCCAGGGCGACCCAGGCGGCACCGATGCGGGCACCGGCGGGGAAGAGCGCCATGAGGTGATTCTCGCGCCGCTCGTCCATGAGTGCGGCATCGCTGACCGTGCCCGGTGTCACGATGCGTGAGATGGCGCGTTCAACAGGGCCTTTGCTGGTGGCCGGATCACCGATCTGTTCACAGATGGCCACGGACTCGCCGGCTTTGACCAGACGGGCAATGTACTGATCGGCCGCATGAAACGGCACGCCCGCCATACGGATCGGCTCGCCATTCGATTGGCCGCGGCTGGTTAGGGTGATGTCGAGTAAACGCGCCGCTTTGACCGCGTCGTCAAAAAAGAGCTCGTAGAAATCACCCATGCGGTAAAAAAGCAGGGTGTCCGGCACGGAGGCTTTGATCGCCAGGAACTGGCGGATCATGGGCGTGTGTGCCGCATTTGCGGCACTGGCCGCATCGTTGGTTGTGGCGCTAGTGGTTTGTTTCTTGCTCATTGTGACAGCGCCACAGTCAGAGCATCAGGCAGTCTTGAGGTGCTTCTGGACGATCTGCAGCAGCGGTGCGTGCACCTTGGGTGTGCCAGCCACCAGATCACCGGCCTTCAGGTAGTCACTATTGCCGTCGAGGTCGGTCACGAAACCACCCGCTTCCTGGATCATCAGGGTGCCTGCGGCGATATCCCACGGCGAGAGACCGAATTCCCAGAAGCCATCTAGGCGACCGGCTGCCACATAGGCCAGATCCAGCGAAGCGGCACCGGGGCGGCGCATGCCGGCTGTTTTTTCAGTAAGCTCACGGAAGGCGCCCATGTAGGCATCAACGCGATCAAACACGCGATAGGGGAAGCCGGTGCCGATGAGCGTATCGGCCAGACGGTCAGCCCGGCTGACGCGGACACGGCGATCATTCAGGAAGGCGCCGCGACCCTTGCTGGCGGTAAAGAGTTCGTTACGGATCGGGTCGTAAATGACGCCATGCGCGATCTGGCCCTCCTGAGCCAGCGCGATGGAAATCGCATACTGGGGGAAGCCATGGATGAAATTGGTGGTACCGTCGAGCGGATCGATGATCCATTCGAACTCGGACTTGCCGACGGTCTTGCCGGTCTCTTCGGCTAGAATGCCGTGGCTCGGATAAGCTTCGAGCAGGATTTCCTTGATGGCATCCTCGGCAGCGCGATCGACCTGGGTGACATAGTCGCTCTGACCTTTACGGGCGACCTGCAGGTTGTCGATTTCGAGCGCAGCTCGGTTGATGATCTGGCCGGCACGACGCGCGGCCTTGACGGCAACATTCAGAAAGGGATGCATATCAGGGACACAGAGCAGAGAGACGCGCCACACTGGCTTGTCTTGAAGCGTTATTGTACCCGTTGACCGGCAGCCGGTCGATATCAGACACGGGGAACATGGAGCAAACGCCTTGAACTTGAATGTGGGCAAAGAGAGATGAGCAAGACACCTGCACGACACGCTGAAATCACTGATACCGGATCCGCGAATTTTTTATCCCGCCAGCGGATCGTGCTCTGTCGTCCTTCGCATCCGGGCAATATCGGTGCGGTCGCCCGCGCCATGAAAACGATGGGGCTTGGTTGTTCCAGCGAATCCGGGCAGGGCACACAGCTTTACCTGGTGAACCCGCTGTGCGAGATCGACGAGGTGGCAATCCGCCGTGCTTCGGGTGCCGCAGATGTGCTGGCGACTTGCCGTGTGGTGGCGACCCTACCGGAAGCGCTGACTGGGTGTGTCGGGGTGTTCGGGATGACGGTGCGCCCGCGGGAGCTGGGCCCGGAACCGGTGCCCCCCCGTGCGGCGGTGGCACAGGCCTATGCCCTGGGGCAGACCGGTGGCATGTCGGCCTTTGTTTTCGGGAATGAGACTAATGGGCTGACCAACGAGGAACTCCAGTTCTGCCGGGCTGAAGTGAGCATTCCGACGAATGCGGACTATGGTTCGCTCAATCTGGCGGCGGCGGTACAGATCATGACGTTTCTGATGCGTGAGCAATCGGCGGCGCTGGCGGTGCCCCATGCAGGGGCAACCCGTTATGCCTCGGAACGGGCGGCATCGGATGCCGTGGAGGGGTTCTATCAGCAACTGGAAACCGCACTGATTGCCACGGGCTTTCATGACCCGGAACGGCCACGGCGGTTGATGCCGAAGATCCGACGGATTTTCGAGCGCTCACGTCTTGAAGTGGATGAGGTGAATATCCTCCGGGGTATTGTCGGAGCGCTGACAGCACAGAAGAAGGTTGATTAAAAAACTCGGGATTAGTACAATGAGCGTCAATGACCCGCTTGGGGGTCTGCCTTTTTATCTGCGATAAATCATTAAGTTAGCTACCTATGTTTCGAGCGATTCGTGAAGACATCCGGTCGATTTTTGACCGCGACCCTGCTGCCCGATCCACGTTAGAGATTGTGACGTGCTATCCGGGCGTGCACGCGATGATGTTTCATCGGGTGGCGCATCGCCTATGGCAATGGCATCTGTACTGGCTGGCCCGTTTTGTGTCGCATATTTCGCGTTTTCTGACCGGTATCGAGATTCACCCGGGGGCGACGATTGGTCGGCGCTTCTTTATCGACCACGGGATGGGCGTCGTCATCGGTGAAACCGCTATTATTGGTGACGATGTGACGATCTATCACGGCGTGACGCTGGGCGGCACGAGCTGGACCAAGGGGCGCCGCCACCCGACGCTGGAAAATGGCGTGGTGATTGGTGCGGGTGCCAAGGTGCTGGGCCCGATCACGGTGGGCGCGGGTGCCCGCGTGGGGAGTGATGCGGTAGTGGTGAAGGATGTCCCGGCCAGGGCGACTGCAGTGGGTAACCCGGCGCGAATTATCGAGAACGATAAACCGGATTCGGCGACGCAGCCGGGCCCGGGCAAAACGGGTTTTGCCGCCTACGCGATCAACCGGGATGCCAGTGACCCGTATGCCAAGGCATTGCATGCCTTGCTCGAGCATGCGGCCGAGACGGATCAGCGTCTGGAACAGCTCCTGAAGAAGCTCGAGGCCTCGGGAATGAAGGTTGAAGAGGCTAATGCGGTGGCCGATAAATTTGATCCGAAATACCTGAGCAAAATAGTTGACTAATGGGGGCGACGCCCTTATAGTTGATAAAAATACTTGGATTTACGGATCGCCAGCAAATTCTGCTCGTCAACCCCGTGCATCCACCCTCGGTAGGAGCCTGACATGAGATTAACCACCAAAGGCCGCTTTGCAGTGACCGCCATGATTGACCTCGGCCTGAACGGCGGCGAGCGTCCGGTCACCCTGTCTGCTATCAGTGAGCGGCAGAGCATTTCTTTGTCATACCTTGAGCAGCTGTTTGCCAAGCTGCGCCGTCACGGCATTGTCGAAAGCGTGCGTGGGCCCGGTGGCGGTTACTGCCTGGCGCGTCCGGCGGCAGACATCTCGGTCGCCGATGTCATTATTGCCGTGGATGAGGCGCTGGATGCTACCCAGTGTGGCGGCCGCGAAAACTGCAAGTCGGATCACCGTTGCATGACCCACGATCTGTGGTCGACGCTGAACCGGAAGATGCTGGATTACCTGGCCTCCGTATCGCTGGGCGAACTGGTTCAGCAGCAACGTGATCGTGAAGAGACACGTGCTGGTGCAGACCATGTGGCCTCTGTGAAAGGCCCCGAAAAAGCGGTTCGTTTCAATGTGGCACACGCTGCCTGAGCGGATGCACGTTTGAGTTGATGAACATGCCGCTTTATCTCGATCACAACGCAACCACGCCACTAGACCCCGTGGTGCTGGAAGCGATGCGTCCGTATCTGACGGTGCACTACGCCAATCCGTCGGCGACGCATGAAGCCGGGCGCTTGGCGCGCCGGGCGATCGATACGGCCCGGGAGCAAATCGCAGCGGCACTCGATGCCGACCCCTCGGAAGTGATTTTTACGGCCAGTGGCAGTGAGGCCAATAACCTGCTGATTCAGGGCGTTGCACGGGCTGCCCGCGAGGCTGCGCCTGGCGAGTTCTCTCTGGCATGCCCGCAAACCGAGCACCCCTGTGTGCTGGAACCGATGCGTGCGCTGGCACGTGAAGGCTTCGGCCTGAGCGAGATGGCGGTGGATGGCCAGGGCGTGTTGTCGGCTGAAACCGTCCGGGATCTGCCGGCGACCACTCAGGTGGTTTCGGTGATGAGCGCGAATAACGAAACTGGTGTGATTCAACCGGTGGCGGCGTTGGCCAGTGCCTTTCGTTCCATGCATGAGGGCTGTTTCCATACCGATGCCGTGCAGGCATTCGGCAAGCAGCCACTGAGTTTCCGTCAGCTGAATGAGGCGGGTGTGTCGGCACTGACCCTGTCGGGTCATAAAGTCGGTGGCCCCAAAGGAGCGGCTGCGCTGCTGCGCGATCGCCGTCTATCGATGCACCCCCTGGTTTACGGCGGCGGTCAGGAAGGCGGTTTGCGTTCCGGGACCGAGAATGTGGCGGCCATTGTCGGGCTGGGGCTGGCCTGCGAGCGCGCCGCCCAGGGTCTGGATTTGCGCCTGCAACGGGCACGTGCCTGTCGTGAGCTCCTGGAAGCCGGCCTGCGCCAGCGTGGGGCGGTGGTTTTTGCAGATGCGGCGCCACGTCTACCCAATACAACGTATGCGGCATTTCCCGGTATGGACGGTGAAACGCTGGTGTCGTTACTGGATCGCCAACAGGTGGCGATCTCGAGTGGTGCAGCCTGTGGCTCGGGCAAGGCGGGCGTTTCGGCCGTCCTGCGAGCCATGGGGGTTGATCCGGACTTGGCCAAGGGCGCGATCCGGGTCAGCCTGGGCATGATGCCCGATGCCGCCACGGATCGTTTGGAAGTCGAAGCTTTTCTGTTGCAACTGGATGTGGTTCTGGGTCAGCTGCGGCGCTTTGCCGCAGTGGCCTAACGTTTGACTCTGGAGTTTGAAATGAATTTCCCCGTATACCTGGATTATTCGGCAACAACCCCCATCGACCCACGTGTGGTCGAGGCGATGCTGCCTTACCTGACCGAGAAGTTCGGCAACCCGGCATCACGTTCGCACCAGTATGGCTGGGATGCGGAAGCAGCGGTTGAAAATGCGCGTGCCGAAGTGGCGGCGCTGGTGAATGCCGACCCGAAGGAGATTGTCTGGACATCGGGTGCCACCGAAGCCAACAACCTGGCTATCAAGGGTGCGGCACATTTCTACCAGAACAAGGGCAAGCACCTGATCACGCTCAAGACCGAGCACAAGGCCGTGCTCGACACGATGCGCGAACTGGAGCGTCAGGGTTTTGAGGTGACGTACCTGGATGTGTTGCCCAATGGTCTGGTCGATATGGCGGCGCTTGAAGCTGCGTTGCGCCCGGATACGATTCTGGTGTCGATCATGGCGGTCAACAATGAGATCGGTGTCGTGCAACCGATTGCCGAGATTGGTGAGCTGCTCCGCAGCAAGGGCATTCTGTTTCATGTCGATGCGGCACAAGCCACCGGCAAGATCGATATCGACCTGGCCAAACTGAAGGTCGACCTGATGAGCTTTTCGGCTCACAAGACTTATGGCCCCAAGGGCATTGGGGCGCTGTATGTGCGCCGCAAGCCGCGAGTCCGTCTGGAAGCCCAGATGCACGGGGGCGGTCATGAGCGTGGTATGCGTTCAGGGACGCTGCCCACCTTCCTGATTGTCGGGATGGGTGAAGCATTCCGCCTGGCCCGCCTCGAGATGAAGGCCGAAAATGAACGGATCTGCGCACTGCGCGACCGTCTGCTCAAGGGTCTGTCGGATCTGCCGGAGATTCATGTCAACGGCGATCTGGCTCACCGCGTACCGCATAACCTGAATATCAGCTTTGCCTACGTGGAAGGCGAGTCGCTGATGATGGCGGTGAAGGATATTGCCGTGTCGTCGGGCTCGGCCTGTACCTCGGCATCGCTCGAGCCATCTTATGTGCTGCGTGCGCTGGGCCTGAGCGACGAACTGGCTCACTCATCCATCCGCTTCTCGATCGGTCGTTTCACGACCGAGGAAGAGATCGACTTCACGGTGGACCTGCTGCACAAGCAGATCGGTCGCCTGCGTGAGCTGTCGCCGCTGTGGGAGATGGTGCAGGAAGGTGTTGATCTGAATACGGTTCAATGGGCAGCGCATTAAGCGCCCCGATTCGATAGAAAAGGAGTTCAAAATGGCATACAGCGTCAAAGTGATTGATCACTACGAAAACCCCCGCAACGTCGGTTCCTTCGGTAAAGAGGAAGAGGGTGTCGGTACCGGTATGGTGGGTGCCCCGGCCTGTGGTGACGTAATGAAACTACAGATCAAGGTGAATAAGGAAGGCGTGATCGAAGACGCCAAGTTCAAGACCTATGGCTGCGGTTCGGCGATTGCCTCGAGCTCGCTGGTGACCGAATGGGTTAAGGGCAAGAGCGTGGATGAAGCGCTGGAGATCAAGAATACGGCGATTGCCGAAGAGCTGGCACTCCCTCCGGTGAAGATCCACTGCTCGATTCTGGCGGAAGATGCCATCAAGGCAGCCGTCGCGGATTACAAGAAGAAGCTCGGCGCCTGAGCACACGGACAAGCACGGAGAGCATCATGAGTGTGACGATGACAGAAGCCGCGGCCAACCATGTGACCAAGGCGCTGACCAAACGGGGTAAGGGCATCGGCCTGCGCCTCGGGGTTCGGACTGCCGGTTGTTCGGGGATGGCTTATAAGCTGGAATACGTGGATGAGCTGGCGCCGGATGATGAGGTGTTCGAAACGCATGGCGTGAAGATTGTCATCGACCCGAAGAGCCTCGCCTATCTGGATGGCACGGAGCTGGATTTCACCCGCGAAGGTCTCAACGAGGGGTTCAAGTTCAACAACCCGAACGTCAAGGATGAGTGCGGGTGTGGTGAATCCTTCCATGTCTGAGACCACGGTCGGCCCCGCGCCGGCCAGCTCGACTGCGG
>CAZRYZ010000011.1:13108-25507 GCA_964604465.1 uncultured Dechloromonas sp.
AATCCTTCCATGTCTGAGACCACGGTCGGCCCCGCGCCGGCCAGCTCGACTGCGGCCAGCTCGGCACCGGTTATTTCGGCGGATCTGCTGAACACGGACTTTTTTACCTTGCTCGGTATTCCCCGGCGTTTTGCTCTGCAGCGTGACACCCTGGATAACCGGTTCCGCGAGCTGCAGCGTGAAGTGCACCCGGATCGGTTTGCCGCCGCCGATGATGCCGCACGCCGGGCATCGATGATGCTGGCGACCCAGATCAATGAGGCCTATCAGACCCTGCGTAACCCGTTAAAACGAGCCGGCTATCTCTTGAGCCTCTCCGGGGTTGATGTGGGCGCCGAATCGAATACGGCGATGGACCCGACCTTTCTGATGGCCCAGATGGAATGGCGTGAGCAGGTGGCCGATGCGCGGGCAGCGGGTGATGTTGCCGCACTGAAGCAGCTGGCCAGCGAAATCACCGATGCCATGCGCGCCAGCCATGAGGCGTTGGCAGTCTCTCTGGATGAGGCTCCGGACACGACCCTGGCCGCCGAGACTGTGCGGCGCCTTATGTTTCTGGAAAAATTACACGACGAGATCGACAACGCGATCTTTGACCTGGAAGACGTCTGACGCTTTCTGTGAGACGAAACGATCAAGTTTGAAACGAGTTTGACGCTATGGCCCTGCTGCAGATTTCCGAACCTGGTGAAAGCCCTTTACCCCATCAGACCCGACATGCGATCGGGATCGATCTGGGGACAACGAACTCGCTGGTGGCCAGCGTTCGCTCGGGCATGGCCCATGTGATGAATGATGCCGAAGGTCGGGCGCTGGTGCCTTCGGTCGTACGCTATCTGGAAGACGGTCAGGTACTGGTAGGCTATGACGCCCTGAAGTCGATCGCCAAAGATCCGAAGAACACGATTGCCTCGGTGAAACGTCTGATGGGACGCGGTTATACCGATATCGAGCACCGGGAAAATCTGCCCCTGGATCTGGTCGACGTGCCGGGGATGGTGAGTGTTAAAACCCGCCAGGGCGTGAAGACGCCGGTGGAGGTCTCGGCCGAAATTCTGCGGGTGCTGAATGAGCGGGCACAGCAGACGCTGAAGCAGGAAATCGTCGGCGCAGTGATTACCGTACCGGCCTACTTTGACGACGCGCAACGCCAGGCGACCAAGGATGCAGCGCGCCTGGCCGGTTTGAATGTGCTGCGCCTGTTGAACGAACCGACGGCGGCGGCGGTGGCTTACGGTCTCGACAATTCGGCTGAAGGGGTTTACGCCGTCTACGATCTGGGGGGCGGTACCTTTGATATTTCGATCCTGCGGCTAACACGAGGGGTCTTTGAAGTGCTGGCCACCGGGGGTGATTCGGCGCTCGGGGGCGATGATTTCGATCGCCGTATCTATTGCTGGGTGCTGGATGAGGCCCGCCTCAAATCGCCCCCCACCATCGAAGATACGGCGCTGCTGCTGTTGCGTGCCCGGGAAGCCAAGGAATATCTGTCAACGCACCCCGAAGCACCAATTACGGCCAGGCTGGCCTCTGGTGAGATCGTCGACCTGACACTGGATATGGCGACCTTTGCAGAGATTAGCCAGACCCTGGTTTCCAAGACATTGCAGCCCGTAAAGAAGACGCTGCGCGATGCCGGTCTGCGGGTTGAAGATGTCCAGGGCGTGGTGATGGTGGGCGGCGCGACACGTATTCCGCTGATTCAGCGCGCCGTAGGCGAATTTTTCCGGCAGGAGCCATTGAACAACCTGGACCCGGATAAGGTCGTGGCACTGGGTGCGGCGATTCAGGCCAACTTGCTGGCGGGCAACCGGGCCCCCGGGGAAGACTGGTTGTTGCTCGATGTGATTCCGCTGTCGTTGGGGCTGGAGACCATGGGGGGACTGGTCGAAAAGGTGATTCCCCGGAACTCGACGTTGCCGGTGGCGCGTGCCCAGGAGTTTACGACCTACCGTGATGGTCAGACGGCGATGATGATTCACGTGGTACAGGGCGAGCGTGAACTGGTGGATGATTGCCGTTCACTGGCACGCTTTGAATTGCGCGGTATTCCACCCATGGTGGCCGGTGCGGCACGGATTCGCGTGACCTTCCAGGTCGATGCCGATGGGTTGTTGTCGGTGACGGCACGTGAGCAGACAACGGGTGTTGAAGCGCATGTAGAAGTGAAGCCATCGTATGGGTTATCCGATGATCAGATCACCGGCATGCTCAAGGCCTCGGTCGATAATGCGCGCGATGATGCCCAGAGTCGCGCCCTCAAGGAAACGCAGGTCGATGCCCAGCGCCTGATCGAGGCCGTGCGTTCGGCCTTGCAGGAAGACCGCCACCTGCTCAATGACGACGAAGCCCGGATGATCGAGTCGGGCATCGTCAAACTGGAGACGGCAAACCTGTCCGGTAATCGCCGTCAGATCACGATCGCCATGGATGATCTGGATGCCGACTGTAAGGAATTTGCCGGACGTCGGATGAACCAGGCCGTGAACCGCGCCCTGGCCGGCAAATCAATTGAATCGGTCGAAGCCACGATCGAACAGCTCCACCTGCCCAAGGATCTGAAGCCATGACCCTGATGACTGTTCTGCCGCACCCGGAGTATTGTCCGGACGGCGCTGTTCTGGAAGCACCAGCCGGTGTGTCGATCTGTGAGACCCTGCTCGAAAACGGGATCGAGATCGAGCACGCCTGTGAGTGTTCCTGTGCCTGTACGACCTGCCACGTCGTGGTGCGAGAGGGCTATCGCTCGCTCAATCCGCCGGACGAGCTGGAAGAAGATCTGCTCGATAAAGCCTGGGGGCTGGAACCGGATTCCCGTCTGTCGTGTCAGGCCATTGTGGCTGACACGCCGCTGGTGGTGGAGATTCCCAAGTATTCGATCAATATGACACGGGAAGGAAAGCGCTGATCATGGGGCTCAAGTGGACAGATACCCTGGAAATTGCCGAGGCACTGATCGAGGCGCACCCGGAACAGGACCCTACGCAGATCAACTTTGTCGATCTGATGCAGTGGGTGATAGCGCTCCCCGATTTCGATGATGACCCCAAGCGCTGTGGGGAGCGTATATTAGAGGCGATCCAGCAAACCTGGATGGATGAAGTCTGAACATGGAGGCGACGATGGAAACCCCGATTCACACAATCAATAACCTCTTCAAGCAACTCGGCTTGCCAAGCGAGACCGCTCAGGTTGACGCCTATATCGAACTGCACCGGCCGCTGCCCGACCATTGTCTGTTGCACGAGGCGCCATTCTGGAGCGCCTCTCAGGCAACGTTTCTGGCGGAAGAGATCGAGGATGATGCCGACTGGGCTGAAGTGGTCGACGAGTTGAACGCCCGGCTGCGAGATACCAACTAAGATTTTCCGGGACCGCTCGGCGGGCGGTTGCGCCCTTAAACAGGGTAGAGCGTCAGAATGCTGTCGAGGCTGCCATGGTTGATGGCGTGTGTCGCTTTGGCCTGGGTGGCGGGCTTGGCCCGATACGCCACCGAGGTGCCTGCGGCGGCCATCATCAGCAGGTCGTTGGCGCCATCCCCGACGGCCATGACCTGATCCTGAGTCAGACCGAATTCCCGTGTCAGCGCTTTTAAATGATCGGCCTTGGCTTGGGCATCGACTATGTCGCCCACCACGCGCCCGGTTAGCTTGCCACTGACTATTTCCAGCTCGTTCGAGGTAGCAAAGTCGAGCCCGAGTTCGATACGGAGACGCTCGGTAAAGTAGGTAAATCCCCCTGACAGCAGCGCGGTATGAATCCCGCATTCCTGTAGCGCTTCGAGGAGTTCCCGGGCGCCGGGATTCAGAAGCAGCCGCTCGGAAAACACCCGGGCCAGCACGCGTGCATCAAGACCGGCAAGCACAGCCACACGCTTCTGCAAGCTCTCACGGTAATCCATTTCACCCCGCATGGCGGCTTCGGTGATAGCCGAAACCTCAGCCTTGCGGCTGGCGAAGTCGGCCAGTTCGTCGATGCATTCGATATTGATCAGGGTCGAGTCCATATCGAAAACGACCAGCTTGAAATCTTTCAGGGTGCGGCCGGTCGGCACGATAGCCGCGTCCAGGTGCTCATTGCTCAGGGCATTACGAATGGTTTCGGGTAGTTCTGCAAGCGATGCGCAAGTGATGCCGGTAAAACGAATCGCCTGCACCCCCTGTGGTTTCACAGCGGTCGGGTGCAGCTGTGACTGGATTAATTCGATCAGATAGGTAGGTACCGGCCCACCAAAGACCACCAGGTCGTTCATGAATTAGCCTTTACGGGCAGCCAGGATCGGACGCAAGCGGTTGGCGGCGTCGCGGATCATGTCTTCGGTCGTCGGCCAGTTGACGCAGGCATCGGTTACCGAGCAGCCGTAAGTCATCTGGGCCCGATCGGCCAGGATCGGCTGGTTACCGGCGACCAGATTGGATTCGATCATCAGGCCCGTGATGTTCTGGTTACCGGCGACGATCTGGCTAATGACATCGGCCATGACTAACGGCTGCAGATCCGGATTCTTGTTGCTGTTGGCGTGCGAGCAATCGACGATCACATTCGGCAGAAGTTTGGCCTTGGTCATGGCGTTTTCAGCCAGGGTGACGGAGACGGTGTCGTAGTTGGGGCGGCCATCGCCTCCGCGCAGGACGATGTGACCATAGGGGTTACCCTTGGTGCGGACGATCGACACACGACCATCGCTATTGATGCCCAGGAAGCTATGCGGACGGCTGGCCGACAGGATGGCGTTGATGGCAATGCTCAGGTCGCCATTGGTGCCGTTCTTGAAGCCGACCGGGGTCGATAGGCCAGACGACATTTCGCGATGCGTCTGTGATTCGGTGGTGCGAGCCCCGATGGCGTTCCAGGCGATGAGGTCACCCAGATACTGTGGCGAGATCGGATCCAGTGCTTCGGTACCGGCAGGGAGGCCGAGTTCATTGACGGCAAGCAGGAACTCGCGCGCCTTGGCCATGCCGGCATCAACCTTGAAGGAGTCGTCCATGTCCGGGTCATTGATATAACCCTTCCAGCCAACCGTAGTGCGGGGCTTTTCGAAATAGACCCGCATGACGATCATGAGTGCATCCGACACTTCATCAGCCAGTGCCTTGAGGCGACGGGCGTAATCCAGGCCGGCCACGGGGTCGTGAATGGAGCAGGGGCCGACGACGACGAAGGGGCGTGGGTCTTTATGGTCGAGAATATTGATCAGCTGGGCGCGACCTTGGGAAACAGTTTCAGCGGCTTTGCTGCTCAGCGGCAGGCGAGTCTGGATCTCATCCGGTGTAGGCATGGGATCAAAGGCTGCAATGTGCAGATTGCTGATGGGCTCGTTGGGTGTGGCGTGCGCGCTGTGAGTCATGATCTTTCCGTGCGGTGGGTGGTACCAGTTACTTAGCTTTGGCTGCTTTGGTGAGCTCGGCCGGTGTTTTGTCCAGCAGGGCACACAACTCGCGGAATGCCTGAATGCGCTGCGATAGCGTGGGCATATGCCGTGAAAGGATTATTCTATCCTGCCCGGCGAGTTTCATGTCCCGCCGGTTCTGGATGAGCCAGAGGAGGGTCATGGGGTCGGCCGGGGTTTTGGGTCCGAACTGAACGAGGATCTGGTCCTGGTTGATGTCAACCTTGGTGATGCCCCAGCGCACAGCCTGCAGACGGATCTGGTGCGTGGCCATGAGCGATTCGGCCTGCGGCGGTAAAGCGCCAAAGCGATCGATGAGCTCTTCCTGCAGGAGGGTGAGGTCATCGGCCGTGTCACTGTTGGAAAGCCGTTTGTAGAGGTTGAGGCGCTCGTGAACATCCGGGCAGTAGGCATCGGGGAGCAGGGCAGGAACGCGCAGGTTGATTTCGGTACCGATGCCAAGTGGTTGCTCCAGGTCGGGGGTTTCGCCGGCTTTCATGGCCTTGACGGCACGGTTGAGCATTTCGGTGAAGAGCGCAAAGCCGACTTCCTGGATTTCACCGGATTGTGAATCGCCAAGGACTTCTCCCGCCCCACGGATTTCGAGATCATGCATGGCCAGGTAGAAGCCGGAGCCCAGCTCCTCCATCATCTGGATGGCTTCGAGACGTTGCTTGGCAGCCTTGGTCAGCCCCTTCATGTCCTGCACCATCAGATAGGCGTAGGCCTGGTGGTGGGAGCGGCCCACACGTCCGCGGAGCTGATGCAGCTGAGCCAGCCCGAATTTGTCGGCGCGGTTGATCAGGATGGTGTTGGCGTGCGGGTTATCGATTCCGGTTTCGATGATGGTGGTGCAGAGCAGGACGTTGGCACGCTGCTGCGTGAAGTCGCGCATCACGGTTTCGAGTTCGCGCTCGTTCATCTGACCGTGGCCAATGACGATACGCGCCTCAGGAACGAGTTTGGCCAGGCGCTCCCGCATGTTTTCGATGGTGTCGACTTCGTTATGCAGGAAGTAGACCTGCCCACCCCGGTTGAGTTCCCGCAACACGGCTTCCCGGATAATGCCGTCGGAAAGGGTGTGAACGAAGGTTTTGATCGCAAGACGCTTTTGGGGAGCCGTTGCGATGACTGAAAAGTCGCGCAGACCTTCCAGCGACATGGCCAGCGTGCGTGGGATGGGGGTGGCGGTCAGTGTCAGCACATCGACTTCGGCACGCAGGGCCTTGAGCTGTTCCTTCTGCTTGACGCCAAAGCGGTGCTCTTCATCGATGATGAGCAGACCCAGGCGCGCGAATTTGATGTCGTTCTGGATGAGACGGTGCGTGCCGATGACGATATCGGCGCGCCCATCGGCCATTTCGTCGAGAGCTGCCTGGCTCTCTTTGGCGGTACGAAAGCGGGAGAGCTCGACGACCCGCACCGGCCAGTCAGCAAAGCGGTTGCGGAAGTTTTCGGCGTGCTGTTCGCAGAGCAGAGTCGTGGGGCACAGAACGGCCACCTGTTTACCGCCGGCTACTGCGGCAAAGGCGGCGCGTAGGGCAACCTCGGTTTTGCCGAAGCCGACGTCACCGCAGACCAGCCGATCCATCGGTTGGCCGGAGCGCATGTCGGAGAGGACGGCATCAATCGCAACTGCCTGGTCGACGGTTTCTTCGAATCCGAAGCCATCGGCAAAGCGTTCGTAATCGAGTTCTGTCCATTCAAAGGCATGCCCCTGGCGTGCCGCGCGCGTGGCATAGAGCGCGAGCAGCTCGGCCGCTGTATCGCGCGCCTGCATGGCCGCTTTGCGTTTGGCTTTTTCCCATTGACCGCTACCCAAGGTGTGGATCGGGGCGTGATCCGGGTCGCCGCCCGAATAGCGGCTGATGAGATGCATCTGGGAGACAGGAACGTAAAGCTTGGCCTCGTTGGCAAACTCCAGCACCATGAATTCTGTGTCGCCATCGCCGAGATCCAGGTGGGTGAGCCCCTGGTAACGGGCGACGCCATGTGTTTCATGCACTACCGGGTCGCTGATGCGGAGTTCGGTGAGGTCGCGCAGCCAGTTGTCGGTGCCTGACTTCTTGCGCGTCTGCCGCTTACGGCGTGGGGTACCGGCAAAGAGTTCCGCTTCAGTGACCAGTGCTAGCCCGGGCATCTGGAAGCCACCGTGTAACGCGCCTGTGATGAGGGTCAGCGGATCGTCAGTGAGAAGCGCTTCTTCAAGGCTTTCCGCTACCCGGACTGCGAGACCCCCTTCCTGCAGGAGGGTAAGAATGCTTTCCCGTCGTCCGGGGGTTTCGGCAATGACGATGGTACGTCCGGCGTGCTGCGTCAGAAATGTACGAAAGGCGGCGAGGGGGTCTTCGCTTCGACGATCCAGACTGATCGGTGGCAGGTTTTCCAGAACGGCGTTGGTCTGTGTGGCATCGCCCAGCACCAGACGGGCTGCCTGCCGGCATTCGGCAAAGAAGCTTTCTTCGCTGAGGAAAAGCTCTTCGGGCGGGACCAGCGGCCGTTCTTTTTCACCGCGGTGTAACGTATAGCGCGAGCGAACCTCCTGCCAGAATTGCTGGATGGCCGGGGTAAGATCTGCTGTGAATAAGATGAGCGGGACATTCGCCGTGTCAGCACCCGCGAGGTAATCCATGATCGAGCCGGTCTCCCCCTCTTCGAAAAAGAGGGGCAGGTAATACTCGATCCCAGCGGGTAGGGTGCCCTGTGAGACATCACGATAAATACCGGTTTTGGCCGGATCGCCCTCGAAGACTTCCCGGAAGCGCTGCCGGAATAGGGTCCGGCTGCGGTCATCGGTCGGAAACTCCCGGGCGGGCAGCAGCTGGACCTCGGGAACCGGAAAGAGGGTACGCTGGCTGTCGACATCAAAGGTCTTGATGCTTTCAATCTCTCGGTCAAAGAGATCCAGACGGAATGGCAAGGCGCTGCCCATGGGAAACAGGTCAATGAGGCCGCCCCGGATCGAGAATTCGCCGGGTGAAATGACGTTGTTGACCGCCTGGTAGCCGGCCAGGGCCAGTTGGGCTCTGAGTGCGCTCTCGTCGAGCACCTGTTTCTGATCGAAGCTGAAGGAGTGAGCGGCCAGGAAGGCCGGCGGCGGCAGGCGATGCAGGGCTGTCTGGATGGCAACCAGCAGGATGTCGCACTCGTGCCGCTGGAGTGCTGCCAGCGTGGCCAGGCGTTCTGAGATCAGGTCATGGTGCGGCGAAAACGGATCGTAGGGCAGGGTCTCCCAGTCCGGTAGCTGTCGGATTCGCGTGTCAGGCAGCAGCCATTGCAGTTCTTCAAAGAGGCGCTGGCGTTCGAGCGCATCGGCGGTAAAGACCACCAGTGGGGCATTGGCGGACTGTTGTTCTGATTGCTGCTGGCGTAATGCTGCAATAAACAGGCTCTGGGCGCCTGTCGGAATGCCCGAGAGCGCATGGCGCTGGCCGAGATCGGGGAGGCGTTCAGGAAGGATTCCGGTGGGGAGTACAGGCAGCATGCGTGAATCAGAGGGATTGTCCGGCCGTTAGGGGGTGCTCGCTCGGCACCGGACCGTCAATGAAGACCTGGTAACGAAGCCTAAATTATAGGGGCTACTCCGGCCCCCCCCAATAGCGGCGCTTCTGAAGGCAGCAGGCTGATAGAATCACTCCATGAAAAATCGCTATCTCGCCCTCATCCCCGCCGCCGGTTCCGGTAGCCGTTTTGGGGGTGAGACACCGAAACAGTATTTGTTGCTTCATGGTGTGCCGTTGATCCGTCATACGCTGGCGGCCTTGCTGGGCGACTCCCGGATTGCCCGGGTGGTGGTGGTTCTCTCGCCTGATGATGATCGCTGGTCTGAGGCCTGTCTGCCCGTCGGGGCCGCTGAACGGATTTGTGTTGTTCGTGAGGGTGGCGCCACTCGAGCCGATAGCGTTATTAATGGAATCAACTGGTTAATTAATGAACTTCATGTAGAAAATGAAGATTGGGTTTTGGTGCATGATGCGGCGCGTCCCTGTCTGACGCCCGCTCAGGTGGGGGATCTGATCAATACGCTGGGCGACGACCCGGTTGGCGGACTTCTGGCGATCCCCGTTGCCGATACCCTGAAGCGGGCCGATGAGCAGAAGCAGGTGGTGGCGACGATTGACCGTCAACAGCTCTGGCAGGCGCAGACACCTCAGATGTTCCGGCTTGGACATCTGCAGTCGGCGCTCAGCCGGGTAGATCTGAGCGGCATCACCGATGAGGCCTCTGCGATCGAGCGGCTGGGGCACCATCCGAGACTGGTATCGGGTAGCCTGACCAATCTCAAGGTGACCTATCCCGAAGATCTCGATCTGGCGGCCATGATTCTTGCTGCCCAGCATAAAACACACAACAGGAGTGATTCATGATCCGTATTGGTCAAGGCTATGACATCCATGCGCTGGTGCCCGGGCGCAAACTGATCATCGGTGGCGTCGAGATTCCGCATACGCACGGGCTGGACGGTCACTCGGATGCGGATGTGCTGTTGCACGCCATCACCGATGCGCTCCTGGGGGGCGCGGCACTGCGGGATATCGGGTTCCATTTTCCGGATACGGATACAGCTTTTGCCGGCGCTGACTCTCGCGCACTATTACGCGAAGCCATGAAGCGTGTCGAAGCCGCCGGTTACGGCATCCTGAATATCGATAGTACGGTGATTGCCCAGAGCCCCAAGCTGGCGCCACATGTGCCGGCCATGATTGCCAACATCGCCGCGGATCTGGGTCTGCCCGAGAAGGATGTGAACGTGAAGGCGAAAACCAACGAACAGCTCGATGCAGTGGGTCGCAAGGAAGCCATCATCGCGCAGGCGGTGGTGCTACTCGGCGAATTGGCCGACGAAGAGGATCACGATCATGACCATGATCACTAAAGGGTCCCGCGTTCGATGATCCGGTTGCTAAGTCTGGAAACCTCGACGGATCGGGGTGCGTTCTGTCTATGGTCGGGCGAACCCACAGCCGGGATACCCGTTACCCTCGGGGCCCGAACCGAACGTTGTCCGACTGGGCAACCCCATGCAGAAACCTTACTGCCGCTACTCCGACAGGCGCTCAATGAGACCGGCTGGGCGCTTGAGACTCTGGATGCGGTGGTAGTGGATGCCGGGCCAGGCATGTTTACGGGCTTGCGTGTGTCTGCCGCTCTGGCACAGGGTCTGGCCGTGGCGGCCAATAAGCCAATCATCGCGATCTCATCACTGGAAGCCCTGGCCGAGTCGGGCTATTCCCAGAGCGGTCAGCGTCGGGTGCTGACCCTGCTCGATGCGCGCATGAACCAGATCTACGCCGCTGCCTGGGAGCGTTCTGCCGAGGGATCTTGGCAAGCCATTCTGGCGCCCTGTCTGGTGGATCCGCAGGCCCTATGTGATCTAGACCTGGCAGCGTGGAAGGGTGAAGCGGCGGGGGCGATCCCCGTAGCAATCGCTGGTACGGCGCTGGAGGTTTATCCCGAGGCAGCCCAGTGGTGCGAAGCACAGGGATGGTCGGATACCGGTGTACGGTATCCGGAAGCCGAGGCCGTGGCATCGCTGGGGGCGCAACGTTTACTTCGGGGCGAGATTCAGGATGCAGCGGATGCCTTACCCGTCTACGTGCGAGACCGGGTGGCTCTGACTTCGGCAGAACGTGCTGCCGGTCTCTCGCTCTAATATGTCACCGATCCTGGAGCCTATGCGGGCAGCAGATGTTCCGGTGGTGGCAGCCATTGAAGCGCAACAGCATCTCACCCCCTGGCAGGCCTCGGGCTTTGAGGATGCGCTTCGCCACCAGTGGCATACCACTGTATTGCGTTCTCTGGCTGCTGAGCGCGCGGACACCCGGATACTGGGCTATTTCGTCGCCATGTCTGCGGGGGACGATGAAGAACTGCTGACATTGACCGTTTGCCCCGAGGTCGCGGGTCGAGGCTATGGCCGGCAACTGCTCATGGCGCTTATTAATGACGCC
Source organism: uncultured Dechloromonas sp. (assembly GCA_964604465.1). Classification (GTDB taxonomy): domain Bacteria; phylum Pseudomonadota; class Gammaproteobacteria; order Burkholderiales; family Rhodocyclaceae; genus Fluviibacter. The sequence goes on from CAZRYZ010000011.1 coordinate 24,452, forward strand.
CGGATGCGGGGTGCCCAGAAACTCTTTCTCGAGGTGCGCCGGGGCAATGCCCGGGCCATTCATCTTTATGAGAGTGCAGGCTTTACAATAGCCGGCATGCGCAAGAACTACTACACCATCCCTGCTGATGCGGTATCTGGACGACCGGCGGGTCGGGAGGACGCCTTGTTGATGCAACTGATTCTGCAGGAGTCTGCGTAGTGAGTCAGATTGTCGCGCCGGACCGCCGCCGGAAACTGGATGACACCCAGTGGTTGGAGGCCATGGGTCTGGATCCTTTCTGGATTGCCAAGGCGCCAACCACCGTGCCAACAACCTCGCAGCTAGCCCAACCGGCTTCCGTGGAGGGGGGTGCGCCTGAAACACGAAGCTGGGCAGCGCTGGAGACGGCCATCCGTGATTGCCGGGCCTGTGCGCTCTGCGAAGGTCGGCGTCAGGCGGTGCCCGGATCCGGTGATCAGCAGGCGACCTGGCTAATCGTAGGCGAAGCACCGGGCGCTGAAGAAGATCAGCGAGGTCAGCCATTTGTCGGCAACGCCGGCCAGTTGCTGGATGCGATGCTAGCGGCATTGGGGCTGAACCGTCAGAAGGGGGTGTACATCACCAACGCCGTAAAGTGTCGGCCGCCGGAGAACCGGTCGCCTGACGCAGGTGAACTGGCGGCTTGTGAGGCTTTTTTGCAGGAACAGATTCGGGTCATCCAGCCGGCCGTGATCCTGGCGCTGGGCAAATCGGCGGCACAGGCGTTACTCGGGCAAGAGGCGTCAAAACAGGCCGCGATACAGCGCTTGCGTGGTGTTCAGCACACCTATACCCGGGATAGTTTGGCGATTCCGGTGGTAGTGACTTACCACCCGGCCTATCTGCTGCGAAAGCCGGAAGAGAAGGGTAAAGCCTGGGCAGATCTGCTGCTGGCGGCATCATTAATTCCTGCCGTCTAACGGCGCCGCAACCTTTGTTCGACTTCCGTCTTAGTGGGTTACGCTTAGTGAGTCACATTATCATCGAGGTGGATGACATCATCCCGGTCGCGCTGGTTGGCTTCAAAGCGTTTCT
>CAZRYZ010000011.1:25607-33745 GCA_964604465.1 uncultured Dechloromonas sp.
TCATCGAGGTGGATGACATCATCCCGGTCGCGCTGGTTGGCTTCAAAGCGTTTCTTCACCAGGAGCATGCTGCCGGAAACGAAGAGGGCGAAGAGCGTGATGACCGTATAGATGGAAAGATCGGCACGCATCATCAGATAGTACAAACCGGTCATGATCAGAATCGACAGGTTCTCGTTAAAGTTCTGCACCGCAATCGAGTGGCCGGCGCCCATCAGAATATGGCCACGGTGCTGCAGCAGGGCGTTCATGGGGACGACAAAGTAACCCGATAGATAGCCGATCAGGATCAGTAACGGCACCGCGACCCAGAAGTCGCTGACAAAGTTCATCGCCAGGACCACAAAACCCATGGCAATACCCATGGGAATCACCTTGACCGATTTGCGCAGGGTAACGCGACGGGCGGCCATGATGGCCCCTGCGGCGACCCCGATGGCTACCACGCCCTGCAGCATGGAGGATTTGGAAAGGTCGAGATTCAGTGCCGCCTCGGACCATTTGATCACGATGAACTGCAAGGTGGCACCAGCGCCCCAGAACAGGGTGGTTACGGCCAGCGAAATCTGGCCCAGGCGGTCACGCCAGAGGAGCTTCAGGCAGTGATTGAATTCGTGAAAGAGGAAGAATGGATTCTTGCTCAGGGTCTTGTGATCCACCCCGGTGTCCGGGACGTAGAGATTAAAGACCGCAGCAATGATGTAAAGGATGCCGATGATGCCGATGGTCATTTCCCCCACCGTATCAATGCCTGTTTCGATGACAGGGAAGTCAAGACTCAGCAGGGTCTGGGCAATATCCGGCTTGATGAGCAAGCCACCGACCAGAACACCGAGAATGATGGCACCGACGGTCAGCCCCTCAACCCAGCCATTGGCGACGACCAGCTTACTCGGCGGTAGGTATTCGGTCAGGATGCCGTATTTGGCCGGTGAATAGGCGGCAGCGCCCAGACCGACAACCGCATACGCGATCAGCGGGTCGACCGCGAAGAACATCATGGCACAGCCGAAAATCTTGATCGTGTTACTGATGAACATGACCCGCCACTTGGGCATGGAGTCGGCAAAGGCCCCTACAAAGGCGGCCAGAACCACATAGGAGAGGGTGAAACTGGTCTTGAGGAGGGGCTCGTATTCCGACGGCGCCTGCATTTCACGCAGGGCGGCAATGGCGGCAATCAGTAACGCATTGTCAGCCAGCGCGGAAAAAAACTGCGCGGCCATGATGATGTAAAACCCGAACGGCATGCTTTTACGATCTTCCCGCCTGTCAAAATCAGACCGCTTTATAGCATGAATACGATGACATCCGATTGTGCGGCGCAGCGCGTCATGCCTTGTGAGGCTTGAACAGGTAGAATCACGCCCATGAAACAATCCTTGTCCACACCTACGGGACGGCCGCTGATCGCCGAGTTTTCCGGCGCGGCACTCCGGCACAATGCCGAAGTGGCCCGGCGTTGTACGCCAGCGGGTGGGCAGGTCCTGGGGGTCATCAAGGCCGATGCCTATGGCCATGGTCTATTGCCGAGTGCGCGGGCACTGGCGGATCAGGTGGATGGTTTTGCTGTTCTGGAAATCGACGCTGCGCAGCAATTACGCCAGTCGGGTTTCCGGGGCTCGATCCTGATGCTGGAAGGGTTCTATGAGCCCACTGAATTGCAGCGCCTCTCAGCGGCGGGCCTGACGTTGGTCATTCACCGGCCGGATCAGATCGAGGCGCTAGCAGCTAGCCAAGTACCCACACCGATCAACGTCTATCTCAAGCTGAATACCGGGATGAACCGCCTGGGCGTGTCCCTTGATCAGGCGCAGCGTGCCTATGATCGGCTGCAGGCACTCCCCCAGGTGGCCGACATCACGGTGATGACTCATTTTGCCGATGCGGATAATGCCCGCGGATCAGCCTGGCAACTCGAACGCCTGCAGGCGGCATGGCCGGAAGCCTTCGGTTTGCGGACCTCATTTGCTAATTCGGCGGCCTTACTGACCGGGCCGGCTGATCGCCGTTGTCTGGGTGATGTGGTGCGCCCGGGCATCATGCTCTATGGCGCGTCCCCGTGGGGCGCATCCGTTAAAGACAAGACCGCTCATGAGCTCGGGCTGCAGCCGGTGATGACCTTGAGGAGCGAGTTGATCGCCATCCAGGAGATCCGGGCGGGGGATCGGGTGGGCTATGGTGGCACATTCACTGCCGACAAACCCATGCGAATTGGCGTTGTGGCTTGTGGCTATGCCGACGGCTACCCGCGCCATGCTACGAACCAGACGCCGATACTGGTGGCGGGACAGCGCACGCAACTCGCGGGGCGTGTCTCGATGGACCGCTTGTGCTGCGATATCTCCGATATCGCAGAGGCGCAGGTTGGTAGCCCGGTGACACTGTGGGGTAACGGCTTATCTGCTGATGAGGTGGCCGATAGTGCGGGCACCATCGCTTATGAACTTTTCTGTGCCCTGGGCGCGCGGGTGCCGCGTGTATGGCATGACTGACCGGCGCGACGATTGATGGCCAAGGTAAAAACCCTCTACACCTGTACGGAATGCGGCTCGAATCAGCCCAAGTGGCAGGGGCAGTGTCCCGATTGCAATGCCTGGAATACGCTTGTCGAGACCATTGCCGAAAAGCCGGCGGCTTCGGCCCACCGTTTTGCCAGCCTGGCACCGGTGAGTGGTGTGCAGGCGCTAGGTAAAGTTGAAGCGCGGGAAGCCCCGCGCCTGAGCTCGGGTATCGATGAATTTGACCGCGTCCTCGGTGGCGGTCTTGTTTCTGGCGGTGTGGTGCTGATCGGGGGAGACCCGGGAATCGGCAAAAGTACCTTGCTGCTACAGTGTCTGGCATCCGTCTCTGAGCGGGTGCCGGTGCTCTATGTCAGCGGTGAGGAATCTGCCGAACAGATCGCCTTGCGGGCTCAGCGGCTGGATATCGATGCCCCCGAGATGCCGCTTTACGCTGAGATCAATCTCGAAAAAATTCTGGCCACGCTGGAGTCGCGCCAGCCACGGGTTGCGGTGATTGATTCGATCCAGACGCTGTGGTCCGAGGCGCTGACCTCGGCACCGGGCTCGGTCGCACAGGTTCGTGAGTGTGCAGCCCAGCTGACCCGTTTTGCCAAACAGCATGGCATCACGCTGCTCTTCGTGGGCCATGTCACCAAGGACGGTGCGCTGGCCGGCCCACGGGTACTCGAACATATCGTCGATACGGTGCTGTATTTCGAGGGCGATACGCATTCCAGCTTCCGTCTGGTGCGCGCCTTCAAGAACCGGTTTGGCTCGGTGAATGAGCTCGGGGTCTTTGCGATGACGGAGAAGGGTCTGAAGGCGGTGTCGAATCCGTCGGCGCTGTTCCTGTCGCGCCATCCCGAACCGGTGGCGGGCTCGTCGATTGTGGTCACCCAGGAAGGCTCCCGCCCGTTGCTCGTGGAAGTGCAGGCGCTGGTCGACCAGGCTCTGGGTAATCCGCGCCGTCTGACCGTGGGGCTAGAGTCGCAACGTCTTTCCATGCTACTGGCGGTGCTACACCGGCACGTGGGGATTCATTGCGCGGATCAGGATGTCTACGTGAATGCGGTGGGTGGTGTCCGTATTAACGAACCGGCAGCGGATCTGGCCGTCATTCTTTCGATTCTGTCTTCGTTCCGCAACAAACCACTGGATCAGAAGCTCTGTGTATTTGGTGAAGTGGGATTGACTGGCGAACTCCGGCCATCGCCCCGTGGTCAGGAGCGCCTCAAGGAAGCGGCCAAGTTGGGTTTCACCCATGCGCTGATTCCTGCCGCTAATGCCCCCAAGACGGCGATTCCCGGTTTGACCGTGATCGCGGTACGCCGTCTTGATGAAGCGGTTGACCGGGCGTTTGCCTTAACATGAACCGCTCATGAGCCGTTGGATTTGCAGATGAGCATCGATTTTTCGGCGCCGCCGAAGCCTCTTTTTAGTTATCGAAAGTACTGGGCCCAGCGCTTCGGTACGGCGCCGTTTCTGCCGATGTCGCGTGCGGAGATGGATCAGCTCGGCTGGGATGAATGCGACATCATTCTGGTGACGGGTGATGCCTACATTGACCACCCGAGTTTCGGGATGGCCCTGGTTGGTCGTTTGCTCGAAGCCCAGGGATTTCGTGTGGGAATTATCAGCCAGCCAGACTGGCATTCGGCCGAGGCCTTCCGTGCCCTGGGTAAGCCGAAACTCTTTTACGGCATCACCGCCGGCAACATGGATTCAATGGTCAACCGCTATACCTCCGACCGCAAAATCCGTTCCGATGATGCCTACACACCGAACGCCGAACCGAACAAACGCCCCGATCGCGCCGTGGTGGTCTACAGCCAGCGGGCCCGTGAGGCGTACCCGGATGCGACCGTCGTTATTGGTTCGATTGAAGCTAGTCTGCGCCGCATTGCTCATTACGATTACTGGTCGGACAAGGTGCGTCGCTCGGTGTTGCCCGATAGCAAGGCAGACCTGCTGATCTTTGGTAACGCCGAACGGGCGTTGGTCGAAGTGGCGCATCGTCTGGCCAAGGGAGAGACCGCCAGCCAGATTCGTGATATTCGCGGCACCGCGTTTATGGTGCCGCGCGGCTGGTTGCCCAGCGACGATTGGCGCACGGTCGATTCAACCGAGATTGATCGGCCGGGCCGCATTGAACCGCATGTCGACCCCTATGCCATGGAAGGCGCCGCCCCCAAGCCAGCAGTGATGGATGGGGCGCAACCGGTACAGATTGTTCCGCGCAAGGCGGCGATTGCTGCGCATAAACAGGCCCGTCAGCACACGGCCATCCGTCTGCCGTCCTACGAACAGGTCAAGGATGATCCGGTGATGTATGCCCACACCTCGCGGGTATTTCACCTGGAGTCGAATCCGGGCAATGCCCGGCCCTTATTGCAGGGGCACGGTGACCGTGATGTGTGGCTGAATCCGCCGCCATTGCCACTGACGACCGCCGAGATGGATGCCGTCTTTGATCTTCCGTACGCGCGGGCACCGCACCCGACCTATGGGGATGCCAAGATCCCCGCCTGGGAGATGATCCGTTTCTCGGTCAATATCATGCGTGGCTGCTTTGGTGGCTGTACCTTCTGCTCGATCACCGAACATGAGGGCCGCATCATCCAGAGCCGTTCGGAAGATTCGATCCTGCGTGAGATCGAAGCCATTCGCGACAAAACACCCGGCTTCACTGGCATCATTTCGGATCTGGGTGGACCCACCGCCAATATGTACCGGCTGGCCTGTAAAGACCCGAAAATCGAGGCGTCGTGCCGCAAGCTCTCCTGCGTCTTCCCGGACATCTGCGACAACCTCAATACCGACCATGGCCCGCTGATCCAGCTCTATCGCAAGGCACGGGCGTTGCCGGGCATCAAGAAAATTCTGATTGGTTCTGGCTTGCGTTACGACCTGGCGGTGCGCTCTCCGGAGTACATCAAGGAACTGGTCACGCACCACGTGGGCGGCTATCTCAAGATTGCGCCGGAGCATACGGAAGCCGGGCCGCTCTCGAAGATGATGAAGCCGGGCATGGGTGCGTACGAGCGCTTCAAGCAGCTCTTTGAGGCGGCCTCCCGCGCAGCGGGTAAGGAGCAGTATCTGATTCCATACTTCATTGCGGCCCACCCGGGGACGAGCGATGAAGATATGTTGAACCTTGCACTCTGGCTCAAGCGCAACAACTTCCGGCTGGATCAGGTGCAGACCTTCCTGCCGACCCCTATGGCGCTGGCAACGACCATGTACCACACACGCAAGAATCCGTTACGGGGTCTGAAGGGTGGGGGAGAGAACGTTGAGGTCATTCGTGAAGGGCGGCGTCGCCGGCTTCACAAGGCTTTCTTACGCTATCACGATCCGGCTAACTGGCCGATGCTGCGCGAGGCACTGAACGCGATGGGGCGTAATGACCTGATCGGAAACGGCAAGAAGCAGCTGATCCCGGCCTGGCAACCCAAAGGCTTTGAAGAGCGGCGTGGGCGCGGCGAACCGCGCACCGTGCGGGATCATGTGCACTCGATGCCGGGGACGCCACGCAACTCGGGCACGGCGCGGCCGCCGGCAAAGCGAAAATCAGTCAAGCATTGAGGTACAGGCCGGGCAACGCCTGGCTTCCAGCGGGATCTGGGTGCAGCATTCCGGACAGGCCTTGGTTGTGGGTGCCACATCTGTCTTGGGAATCAGGCGATCAGCCGCCTCGTTATAGGCTTTGACCACCCAGAACACGGCAAACGCGATAATGAAGAAGCTCACCATGGCATTCGCGAAGAGGCCATAATTGAGTGTCACCGCACCGGCTGCTTTGGCAATGGCCGGGGTGGCGTAGGGCCCCGGTGTTGCCCCTTCCTTCAGGACGATAAAGAGGCTGGAGAAATCCAGACCACCCAGCAAGAGACCCAGTGGCGGCATCAGGACGTCATTGACAAGGCTTGTAACGATGGTGCCAAAAGCGGCGCCTATTACAATACCCACGGCCATATCCACGGCGTTGCCTCGAATCGCAAATTTCAGAAAGTCTTTCAGCATCGGTTTTCTCCTGCAGCCGGTAAAATTGATCTCATGACGTTGAATGATACAAAGGATCGAAGATGGTTGTCCCGAATGTAGATCATAGTTACTACGAATTGCTAGGGGGTGAGGCTGGTGTCCGCACCCTGGTGGACGACTTCTATGACCTGATGATGCTTGATCCGCGCTTTGCGGGGATCCGCGCCATGCACCCGCAGGACATGAGTACCTCACGCGATAAGCTGTTCTGGTTTCTGTCGGGATGGCTGGGCGGTCCGCCGCTGTTTGAAGAACGATTTGGTCACCCGCGTCTGCGTGCCCGCCACTTGCCATTTGCCATTGGCATCCCCGAACGGGATCAGTGGATGACCTGCATGACCGAGTGCCTGGAGAAGGCGCCCATCGAGGAACCCACGCGCCGAGCGTTGATTGACGCACTTTTCAAAACGGCTGACTGGATGCGTAATTCCGACGTTTGATTATGGCTTGATCCCCAAACGGTGCCTTTTTAAGGTGCCAAGTGCCTGAAATCAATCCCTTTCTGCTATGATTCGTCTGTTGCGCCGCACCAATGCGGCGCTTTTGTTATTTCATCCCAAGTCCTCACTGATTTCCGGTATCCCACATGTCCGCTCGCCCGATTCGTAACATCGCCATCATTGCCCACGTTGACCACGGTAAAACGACCCTAGTTGACCAACTTCTGCGCCAGTCCGGTACCTTTGCCGCCCACCAGCAGGTGGACGAGCGCGTCATGGACTCCAATGATCTGGAAAAGGAACGTGGCATCACGATTCTTTCAAAGAACACCGCGGTCGAATACAACGGTATTCACATCAATATCGTGGACACCCCGGGACACGCCGACTTCGGTGGTGAAGTCGAGCGCGTGCTGGGTATGGTCGATGGCGTCGTGCTGCTGGTCGATGCCGTGGAAGGCCCGATGCCACAGACCCGTTTTGTGACCAAGAAGGCTCTGGCACTGGGCCTGCGCCCGATCGTGCTGGTCAACAAGGTTGACCGCGACGGTGCCGACCCTGATAACGCCGTGAACCTGACTTTCGACCTCTTCGACAAGCTGGGTGCCACCGATGAGCAGCTCGATTTCCCGATCGTCTACGCCTCGGGCCTGAATGGCTGGGCGGCGATGTCGCTGGATGCGCCGCGCGAAGACATGAAGCCGCTGTTCGACACCATCCTGTCGCACGTGCCGGCTCCGGATGCTGATGTCGATGCCCCGTTGCAGCTGCAGATTTCGGCGCTGGATTACTCGTCGTATGTGGGTCGCATCGGCGTGGGCAAGATCATCCGTGGCCGCGTGAAGACGGGTCAGAACGTGATCGTGATGTTCGGTACCGAAGAAGAAGCGGCCGAACATGACCGTCAGCCGATCAAGGCCAAGATTGGTCAGGTCTTCGGTTATAAGGGCCTGAACAAGGTCGAAATGGACGAAGGCCAGGCCGGTGATATCGTACAGATTACGGGCATCGAAGATCTGGTGCTGGGCTGTACGGTGACGGATCCGGATCAGCCGGAATCGCTGCCGCTGCTCAAGATTGATGAGCCAACCCTGTCGATGCAGTTCATGGTGAATACCAGCCCGCTGGCCGGTACCGAGGGCAAGTTCGT
>CAZRYZ010000012.1:0-33512 GCA_964604465.1 uncultured Dechloromonas sp.
CTGAACGTGGAGAATCTGAAAAACGCTAACCCGCTGCTTAGTGCACGTGTGGCTTCAGGTCAACTCAAGGTGGTGGGTGCCGTCTACGACCTGAGCACCGGTCGCGTAACACTGACCTAGATAGTCACTCAAGGCGGTTTAGCCACAGACTGAGGGGGCACACCCCGGTGTAGCAAAGCCCCGGGTCAAGAATGCTCCCTCGGGAATTACTTTGCGGACTTCGGTACGTCCTTGGGTGCATCCTTGATGCGACAAGTAAAGCTGGCCTGATATTCATCAGGACGATCCTTCTGGACGGGTAGATGAATGATCAGCTCATTCTCTTCGGCATGGAAGGCAATGAGGTCAAGGTAGTTGGTACAGTCACCCGGACGGAAAATGAAATCGCCCTTGGCGGAATCACCGCAGTATTTACCCCGGAGCGGCCCGGCTAATTTCGTCTCGATGGAGAAGAACTTGGGCTTGTCCTTGAAGGAACGTTCCAGAACAGCCGGCAGGTTGGTCACATTTTGCCGCGATTGAGGCGCTTCACCGGACTTGGCCTCTCCCTTCGCCAGCTGCTCCTCGCCGTCGCAAATATACGCAGTGGGTACCTGACCTTCATTGGAACAGGCGACAAGCAGCAGGGCTGCAGCAACAGGCATCCAGGGAGTGAAGCGCATGGGAATCCTTTCGAACCATGTTTGACACGATTGGCCGAAGCCAAAAAGAAAACGGCTTCCATAAGGGAAGCCGTTTGGATTTGGTGGCCAGTCTCGGAATCGAACCAAGGACACGCGGATTTTCAATCCGCTGCTCTACCAACTGAGCTAACTGGCCGCACACCCGGGCATTGCTGCCCAGATGCGATGAAGCATTAACGCTTCGAGAACTGCTTACGGCGACGGGCGCTGTGCAGACCGACCTTCTTACGCTCAACTTCACGTGCATCGCGAGTTACGAAGCCTGCGTTCGACAGCGCCGACTTGAGTTCGGCGTCGTACTGGATCAGCGCACGGGTGATACCGTGACGAACAGCGCCGGCTTGACCCGATTCGCCGCCACCAACCACGTTGACGTTGATGTCAAAGGTATTGACGTGATCGACCAGTTCCAGCGGCTGGCGCACGACCATACGGCCGGTTTCACGCGAGAAGAAGATATCGACCGGCTTGCCATTGACAACGATGTTGCCCTTGCCGCGCTTCAGGTAGACACGAGCGATAGCGCTCTTGCGACGACCGGTACCGTAGTATTGTTGTTCAGCCATAAAAACCTCTTAGATTTCCAGCGCTTTGGGCTGCTGGGCGGTATGCGGATGCGTGGCGCCGGCGTAGCACTTGAGCTTCTTGATCATGGCGTAGCCCAGCGGACCCTTCGGCAGCATGCCCTTAACGGCCTTCTCCAGAGCACGCTCCGGGAAACGCTGTTGCATCTTGCCAAACGTGGTTTCGTAGATGCCGCCCGGGTAGCCCGAGTGACGGAAATATTTTTTGTCTTCGGCCTTGTTACCCGTGACGCGCAGCTTCTCGACGTTCACGACAACAATGAAATCGCCCGTATCAACGTGCGGGGTGTATTCAGGCTTATGCTTGCCACGCAGGCGGCGTGCGACTTCGCTGGCAACGCGGCCCAGAACTTTGTCCGTGGCGTCAACGACGAACCAGTCGCGCGTGACTTCATGCGGCTTGGCGGAAAAGGTTTTCATCTTTGCACTTCCGTGGCGCCATGGGTGGCGCGGAATTTGGGAAAACGCGCATTCTAGCAATATTCCGAATTTCGCGTCAAGTCTTTTGCCGAACGCGCCATCATGCCAGTGGGTTTGTCCTGGGCCGTCAGGCGCTGAGCACCAAAAAAAACGCGGAGCCACAACGTGGTTCCGCGTAAATCCACACCAAAGGAGGAGGGTGGAGGAGACAATCTTGCGGGCGCCATAAAAGCTTACACCCGGCTTACGTGGACAATGTATAGCCCCCGGAACAAAAAATCAAGGGGATTTGTTGTGCCGCAGCAAAATATTTATAAGCCCTTGGCGGCGCTCGGTTTATCGTACAATCGCGGATCTTTCGTTTTCAGCTTATCTGGAGCCTAAAAACCATGGAATGCCGCGTCGCCTGGACTGATCATATGACTTTTGTTGCCAGTACCGGCAGTGGCCATGAGGTCACCATGGACGGCCCCCCGGATCTGGGCGGCAGAAATCTTGGCCCCCGCCCCATGGAGATGATGCTGGCAGGCGCCGGCGGGTGCACCGCCTTTGATGTGGTGCTGATTCTGCAACGTGGCCGCCACCCGATCACCGGATGCGAGGTACAGATGTCGGCAGAGCGGGCGGAGACCGAGCCCAAGGTCTTTACCAAGCTTCACTTGCACTATGTCGTGACCGGGAATCAGCTAAAGCGGGAGGCGGTAGAGCGTGCCATCACCCTCTCCAAGGACAAATACTGCTCGGCCACGGCCATGCTCGGTGCAACGGCCGAGATCACCTGGGATCTCGAACTGCGCGACGCGAGCTAGATCCGGTAGGACAGGCTGGTCAACAACCGCGAGGTCTGTTGCATCAGCCTTTTGATCAGCGGTGGAAACTGAGCGGCACCCAGCGCCTCGGCGGTGTGCGCGTGCGACGTTTCGTCCTGGGCCATCTGCCGGATGATGGCGGCACTTTTCTCATCGGCCTCGGGCAAACGCTCGAGGTGACTCTCCAGGTGGGCCGTCACCTGCTTCTCGGTCTCGGCAAGAAACCCCAGATTCCAGCGGTCACCCAGCTTTCCTGCGAGCACGCCCAGTGTCAATGAACCGGCATACCAGAGTGGGTTCAGAAGGCTGGTGTGACTGCCCAGTTCGCGCAGACGCTGTTCAGTCCAGGCCAGGTGCTCAGTCTCCTCGTGCGCAGCCTCACGCAACGCTTCACGCACGGAAGGATCACGTGAGGTTAGCGCCTGCCCCTGATACAGCGCCTGGGCACACACTTCACCGCTGTGATTGACCCGCATTAGCCCCGCCACATGCCGCCGCTCGAGCTCACTCAGATCTGCTTCCGGCAGTTCGGCATCGGGATGTGGCCGCACACTGGTCTGCGAGACAAAGAGGGTACGCAATACCTTGTCGGCTTCGATGATGAACTGATCAATATTCATAACCTTACCTCCCGGATGTAGTCGCCGGACCTGACCGCAAGCGCGCGACAGCCACTTCAGCGCTGGGCGGTGGTTCGAGATCCAGACAGAAATAATCATAAGCCAGCACCGCCGGATAGGCGTTGTGCATCTTGTGTTGCTGCCGCTGCATCAGCACCCACGAGGAGCCCTGACTTTCAACCCAGGAGCCATCCGGTTTTCCAAAGGCATAGAGCCGACGTTCGCGGGTTTTACAGCGCAACCCTTCGTAATTCACCGTGCGCGCGCCGCCCGGGGACTCAATCACCACCGTAAAGCGCACAACGCCATCCCCGCCCACCGACACACTGGCGGGATCCACAAAAAACCGATTGGCATTGGTCACGTTGACCTCAAACGGTATCAACGCATTGGCATCCGGTGCCGCCGGAAGTTTATATTTTTCTTCCTGCCAGATTTTTTTGTCCTCCTCGGACTCCTGGTAGTCGTAACACTCGTAATACTTTCGGGTGTCACACTCCTGAGCGGCCCAGGCTATCGCCGACAGACCCAGGACTCCGAGTAGCAGAAGTCGCCGCATCATTCGGCCACCTCGGTCAATGGCACCGATGGCGCACCGGACTTGGCAGTCGGCGTGCGTCGACCCCGCCGACCGATGGCCGGATGGCGCAGACGATCGGCGTTCAGAAAGGGCTCCAGCTCGGCGAGTGCCAGCTGATAGACCTCACGCTTGAACTCGACCACCGTATCCATGGGAATCCAGTACTGGCTCCAGCGCCAGGCATCAAACTCGGGATGCGTACTGGCCCGTAACTGCACATGGTGATCGCCGCCCGTCAGGCGCAACAGGTACCAGATCTGTTTCTGACCCCTGTAGTTGCCGCGCCATTCTCGGCGAATCCACTGTTCGGGCACCTCATAGCGGAGCCAGTCCTTGGTCCGGCCAAGAATCTTGACATGCTCGGGGGCCAGCCCCACCTCTTCCTGCAATTCACGATACATGGCCTCTTCGGGGGATTCGCCACGCTTGATCCCACCCTGCGGAAACTGCCAGGCGTGCTCCTTGACGCGCTTCCCCCAGAAAACCTGATTCCGTGCATTGCAGAGAATGATGCCGACGTTGGGGCGGAAGCCTTCACGGTCTAGCATATATCACCTGCGTTAATTTGAAATTGCCTTGATTCTGGCACAACCGGCACCCAGACGAAAGCCGGCTTCCGCTAGAATGCCAATTTTCCGCCCCTCTGGGCGGCTTAAAACGGCTTTGCCGCCTTCCACATGCCTTGCTCAGGGTTTGCTATGCGCTCCTCCCAGTTTCTGATTTCCACCCTCAAAGAAGCCCCGGCCGACGCCGAAGTCATCAGTCAGAAGCTGATGCTGCGTGCCGGACTAATCCGTCGGCTGGCCTCCGGGGTATATACCTGGTCGCCGCTGGGGCTTCGCACCTTGCGCAAGGTGGAAGCGATCGTGCGCGATGAAATGAATCGCGCCGGTGCCCTCGAAATGCTAATGCCGGCAGTGCAACCCTTTGAATTGTGGCAGGAATCTGGTCGCGGCGAGCAATATGGTCCTGAGCTGTTGCGCTTCAAGGATCGCCATCAGCGCGAGTTTGTTATCGGACCGACGCATGAAGAGGTGGTCACCGATTTCGTCCGTAAGGAAATCAAGAGCTATCGCCAGCTGCCCCTGCACCTGTATCAGATCCAGACCAAGTTCCGCGACGAGATCCGACCGCGTTTCGGCGTGATGCGGGGCCGCGAGTTCCTGATGAAGGATGGTTATTCCTTCCACACCAGTTTTGAAGATCTGCAACGCGAATACCGCGTCATGTACGACACCTACAGCCGTATTTTCAGCCGTCTTGGTCTTCGCTTCCGCGCCGTGGCTGCCGACACCGGCTCTATCGGCGGTACTGGCTCACACGAGTTTCATGTGCTGGCCGAGTCGGGTGAAGACGACATCGCCTTCTGCCCGAGCTCGGACTTTGCCGCCAACGTCGAACTGGCCGAGGCTTTGGCACCCGCCACACCCCGCCCTTCACCTGGCGCGACCCTGACCAAGGTCGCCACCCCAAAGAAATCGCGCTGCGAAGACGTCGCCCAGGTGCTGAACATCCCGTTATCGGGTCTGGTTAAATGTCTGGCCATCGTGCCGGATCTGCCCGAAGGCTCAACCAACGCTTCAGGCGACCTGGTTCTGCTGCTCCTGCGTGGCGACCATGAGCTCAATGAAATCAAGGCCAGCAAGATCGAGAGCATTGGTGCTTTCCGCTTCGCCCGCGAGGATGAAGTCAAAGAAGCCCTGGGCTGTATCCCCGGCTTTATCGGGCCCGTCGGCATTAAGCCCGGCATCCGAGTGATTGCCGATCGCTCGGTCGCCGTGATGGCCGATTTTGCCTGTGGGGCTAATGAGTACGACATGCACCTCACCGGTGCTAACTTTGGTCGTGACCTGCCGGAGCCGGAAATTGCCGATATCCGCAATGTGGTCGCGGGCGACCCCTCGCCGGACGGCAAAGGTGTGCTAGAAATCGTGCGCGGCATTGAAGTCGGTCACATCTTCCAGCTGAGAACCAAATACGCCGAGGCGCTGGGCTGCACCTTCCTGAATGAGCAAGGCAAGGCCGAAGTGATGGAAATGGGCTGTTACGGTATTGGCGTGACCCGTATTGTCGGTTCGGCCATCGAGCAGAACCACGATGACAAGGGCATCGCCTTCCCGGCTGCCATTGCCCCCTTCACCGTAGCCATTGTGCCGATGGGCTATCACAAGTCGCCTGCCATTCAGCAGGCGGCTAATGAGCTCTATGAAGAACTGATCGCCGCGGGCTTCGATGTACTCCTTGACGACCGCAACGAACGCCCTGGGGTGATGTTTGCTGATATGGAACTCATCGGAATCCCGCAGCGCCTAGTGATTGGCGAAAAGGGTCTGGCCGCAGGCCAGATCGAAGCCAAGGGGCGCCGTGATGCCGAAGCGACCATGATTGATCGGGCTGGCGTGGTGGATTACCTGCGCAAGGTGCTTGCTTAAAAGGGGAGTTTCCCGCCGAACATGGCTTTGGCACCCCGCATCGCTTTCATCATGCCGCCCTTGCCTTTGAACAGGCTGCCGAACTGCTTCATCATTTTCTGTGTCTGTTCAAACTGGTTCAGCAACCGATTAACGTCCTGAACCTGGACACCGGCTCCCAGTGCAATGCGGCGCTTGCGGCTGGCCTTGATCAGCTCGGGGTTAGTTCGTTCACCCGGGGTCATGCTGTCGATAATCCCCTGGATCTGACGCGCCATTTTGTCGTCGCTACCGGCCGGCATCCGAGCGGCCGCTTCGGCAAACTTGGCCGGCAGCTTGTCCACTAATGCCGACATACCGCCCATCTGGCGCATCTGGGCCATTTGCGCGCGGAAGTCATTCAGATCAAAGCCCTTACCGCTCTTGATCTTTTGCGCCATGGCCTGCGCCTGATCCAGATCAACCTGCTGTGAGGCGGCTTCGACCAGTGACAGAATATCGCCCATGCCCAGAATCCGGGAGGCCATGCGATCCGGGTAAAACGGCTCTAGGCCATCCAGTTTTTCAGCCACCCCCACAAACTTGATGGGCTTTCCCGTGACAGCACGCACCGAGAGTGCGGCACCACCACGTGCATCACCATCAAGCTTGGTGAGCACGACGCCAGTCAGTGGAAGCGCCTCATTGAAAGCCTTAGCCGTGTTGACCGCATCCTGGCCGAGCATGGCATCGACGACGAATAGCGTTTCAATCGGGTTGAGCTGGGCGTGCAGCGCCTTGATCTCATCCATCATGGCCTCGTCAATGGCCAGACGGCCGGCCGTATCGACGATTAGGACTTCTTCGTGGTGCTTCCGGGCCCAATCGACTGCCGCTGCGGCGATCTCGGCGGGCTTCTGGTCTGGTGAGGACGGAAAAAATTCGGCGCCGACCTGACCCGCCACATGTTTGAGCTGTTCGATAGCCGCCGGACGATACACGTCGCAGGAGACCACCATGACTTTTTTCTTGTGGTTCTGCTTGAGCCAGCGGGCCAGCTTACCGACTGTCGTCGTTTTACCCGCCCCCTGCAGACCCGACATGAGAATAATGGCCGGCGGCTGCTGGTTGAGCGCCAGTGGCACCTGGGCCTCGCCCATGAGCTGCTTCAGCTGTTCATGCACAACCCCGACAAAGGCCTGCCCCGGCGTCAACGATCCAATGACCTCTTCACCCAGTGCCTTTTCCTTGACCTGGGCCACAAAATCCTTGACGACCGGCAATGCCACATCGGCCTCTAGAAGCGCCATCCGCACCTCGCGCAGCGCATCGCCGATATTGGATTCGGTCATGCGGGCTTCGCCGCGCATGGTTTTAACAACACGACTCAGGCGTTGGGTCAGATTTTCCAGCATGATTATTCCGGACAGCTTGTCTTGGTGAATGATCGTGCCCCCGTGATATAAATGGGGCTTCGCTGTCCATTGTATCGCTTCCCTTTATGTTTTCGATGCCGATTCCGCTTGCCACACTGCTAACGCTGGTAGCTACGCTTGCTTACGGCCTGCTGGCTTGGCAGGTGATGCGCCAGGTCGCCGTTCAATCACCGGCACGCCTCGCCCGTCAACACAACCCGAATGTGCCAGGTGCGGCAAAATCACCCTCGGCAGGTGTTTCCCCGGCGCTCTTCGGTTTTGCACTGGCCACCCATGCGGGGGCGCTATATATCGACATGTTTGGCGGGGGGACGGTTCGTTTTTCATTTGCCCTGGCTATTTCGGTCATCCTCTGGCTGGCGGTGGTCCTCCACGGCTTCGAGAGCCTGGCTCACCGCCAACGCGGGTTGCTGGCTTTGATCCTGCCGACGGCGGCAGCCGGTGCTTTGCTACCGTTGATCTTCCCCGTCGAACACCCGCTCGTCCGGATCGATTCCTTTGCATTTCGCGTCCACTTTATCCTGGCCATGCTGGCCTATGGGGTGTTTCTACTCGCCACGCTCCAGGCCTGTCTGATCTGGATTGCCGAACGTGACCTGCACCACCCGGACCGTCTGGCCAATGGCCATCGTTTCCCTCCCCTGCTCCGTATGGAAGCGCTGCTCTTCCGCATGCTGGGCATCGCCTTCCTGTTGCTCACCGGTTCGCTGGCGACCGGTCTGCTGGTTTCGGAAGCCTTTTATGGACAGTGGATCCGCATCGATCACAAGACCGTGTTTGCGCTCCTCTCCTGGCTGATTTTTGGTGGTTTGCTACTGGGGCGTCATCTGCGCGGCTGGCGCGGCCTGAAGGCCACCCGCTGGACGATTGCCGGCTTTGTCTCGCTCCTGCTGGCCTACGTAGGCAGCCGTTTTGTTCTGGAAGTTCTGCTTGACCGGACCTTATGACGGCGCTTGCCCGCGCCCTGATTGACAGCGGTCGATTACCGGCCGATGCGGTTGAGCGATGCCTAAACCGTGCCATCCAACGCCAATGCAGCCTCGCTGATGAACTGGTGCAGGCCGGCCTGATTTCTGCGGATTCGCTCGCTGATTTTGCCAGCCAGACCTTTGGCTTTCCCCGCGTCGATGCCGCAAGGCTTAAAGCGACCACACCCATTCAGGGTCTGTCCCGCTCTTTGTACACCGACAGCCGCTTCCTACCGCTGGAGCGCCATGATCGCCAGCTCTCGCTGGCCATGAGCGACCCGACGGATGAGAGCCTCATCCATCTGGCTCGTTTCCAATCCGGCTGTAGTATTGTGCCGCTGGTAGCTGACTGCCAGACCCTGGCCACTGTGCACAGCGTCATCGCACCGGCAACCCCCACCGGCCCTGACACGCCATCATCCGCTGCCACACTAGGCGAACCCCTGGCCGTCGATGATGCGCCCGCCGTACGTTTTCTGCAGCGCACCTTATCTGATGCTGTGGCCAGCGATGCCTCCGATATCCACTTCGAGCCCTACGAGCACACCTACCGAATCCGCTTCCGTATCGACGGTCTGCTGCAGGATGCGCCCACACCGCCGTCAGATATCCGCGCCATGCTGGCCTCGCGGCTGAAGGTGCTATCAAACTTGAATATTGCAGAAAAACGCTTGCCCCAGGACGGACAAATGCGCATTGATACCCTGGAGGGCGACCCGGTCGACTTCCGGATTAGCACGATGCCCACGCTGTATGGGGAAAAGATTGTCCTCCGCATCCTCGACCGGCAGAGTGCCCGCCGCCAACTGGATCAGCTGGGCATGCCCACCCAACAACTGGAAACCCTGAATCGCGCCATTCACCAGCCGAGCGGGATGATTCTGGTGACTGGCCCGACCGGCTCGGGCAAAACCGTTTCGCTTTACGCCTGTCTGAACGCTCTGAACCAAACCGGCGTCAATATTGCCACGGCCGAGGACCCGGTTGAAATTCCGGTCGACGGAATTAACCAGGTCAACATTGATGACCGGATCGGGCTCACTTTCGCCACTACGTTACGGGCCTTCATGCGTCAGGATCCGGACATTCTGATGGTGGGGGAGATCCGCGACTTCGAAACGGCCGACATTGCCGTCAAAGCGGCCCAGACCGGCCATCTTGTTCTTTCCACACTCCATACCCGCTCTGCCCCGGCCAGCCTGGAACGGCTCCGCCAGCTCGGCCTGCCGGCGTTCAACGTCGCTGGCAGCGTGTTGCTGATCATGGCCCAGCGTCTGATTCGTCGGCTCTGCACCTGCAAGACTCCCGTTCCGCACCCCGAACTCGTAGCGCTCCGCGATGCCGGTTTTGACGAAAGTGCCCTAACCGACCTGCAAGCGGGTCGCTGGCAACTCTTTGCACCCCAGGGCTGTGCTCAGTGCCGACAATCTGGTTACCGCGGACGCCTGGCCATTTTCGAGGTGCTTCCGGTCAGCCCGGCGATCCAGGAAATCATTCTCCATGGGGGTAGTACGTTGGCCATTGCCGCTCAGGCCCATCAAGAAGGGGTCATAGATTTGCGTCAGGCCGGTCTTGAGAAGGTGATCTCCGGCGACACCAGCATCGCGGAGGTTCTAGCCGCTACGGATCGGTGATTCGGTGATGCCCAAAAAACTTGCGGCACTCAAACCCCTTCGGTTTCGCTGGGTTGGCATCAGCGGAGACGGTAGCACCTGTCGTGGCGAACTCCAGGCCACGAGCGAGGCGCGCGCCCGAATTTCGCTGCGCCAACAGGGTATTACACCCACCCGCATTGGTCGAAGCTGGCGCCCTGCATCCAGGGTTTCCGCCAAGACGGTCTGCTTTATCCTGCGGCAGCTGGCCACCCTGATCCGGGCCGGTGTCCCCATCATAAGCGCCCTCGATATCATCGCGCGGAGCCAGGAGAGTCCCACCGCAACCCATCAGATCCTGCAAATTCGTAGCGACCTGGAGACAGGCACGCCGCTGTCCACAGCACTCGCGAGGCACCCCGATACCTTTAACACGCTCACCTGCACCCTGGTCGCTGCCGGCGAGCAATCCGGACAACTGGATGACATGCTGGCCCGTATTGCTGACTACGAGGAAAAAATGCTGGCGATCCGGGGCAAGTTACGGGGTGCACTGGCCTACCCACTGGCGATCATTTCGACGGCCTTTATCGTCACGATCCTGCTGCTGATTTATGTTGTGCCAGCCTTTGAAAGTAGCTTCAGCAGCTTTGGCGCCAGCCTGCCACTGCCAACCCGGATGATCATCGACGGTTCTAACGCATTACGCAACTTCGGAATCCCTTTGCTGCTGGCGGCTATCCTGGGATTGATTCTGCTCAATCGCCTCTGGCATCAGCGGCCAGCATGGCAGTTTGCCACCGACCGCGCACAACTCCGTCTACCCGTGTTAGGCAGCCTGTTACAGCGGGTTGCCCTGGCGCGATGGAGCCGGACATTGGCGAGCCTCTATGGAGCCGGGATCACGATGCTCGATGCCCTGGAACCTGCCGGACAATCAACCGGTAACCGGTTGTATCAGGGCGCCAGCCAGAGTGTGAAACAACGCATCAGCCAGGGAGATAGCCTGTCATCCAGCCTGATGCACCAGCCACTTTTTTCACCGCTCCTGATCCAGATGGTGCACATCGGTGAAGAGTCCGGCACCCTGGATGCCATGCTGAACAAGGTGGCTGACATTTATGAACGTGAGGTCGATGACACCGTAGCCATGCTCGGCAGCCTCATGGAACCCCTGCTGATGGTGGTTCTGGGCGGCCTGATCGGTGGCCTCGTCATTGCCATGTACCTACCCATCTTCGAGCTGGGTTCCGTCCTCTGATGCCAGGGTGCGGTTGGGCGCCGTGATTCCGCACCCCGATTGCCCAAGGCGGTTGATCACGGTGCCCCGGGCTCCGCTATAATCAAAGGTTTACGAATTCATTCAGGCTGCCCTCGGCATACGCGCACTGTGAAACGCTACTTTATTACCGGTCTTCTCATCTGGGCGCCTCTCGGCATCACGATCTGGGTCCTCTCGTTCATTCTCGGGATGATGGATCAATCCGTGATGTTATTGCCCACGGAGTGGCATCCGCGCAGCATGTTCGGCTTTAATATTCCCGGTCTGGGCGCATTACTCACCCTGCTGGTGGTCTTCCTCACCGGCCTGCTGACGGCCAACTTTATCGGTCAGCGCCTAGTGCGCTGGTGGGAGGCCCTGCTTCGCCGCATTCCTGTCGTACGCTCCGTCTACCAGAGCGTCAAGCAAATTTCGGACACGATCTTTTCGCCTTCCGGCCAAGCCTTCCGCCAGGCATTGCTGGTGCAATACCCGCGCCAGGGTAGCTGGACCATTGGCTTCCTGACCGGCAAGCCAGGGGGTGAAATTGCGGGTCACTTGGGTGATGACATGATCAGCCTCTATGTACCGACCACCCCTAACCCGACATCAGGTTTCTTCCTGATGGTGCCGAAAGCCGATGTCATCGAACTGGACATGTCCGTGGAAGACGCCCTCAAGTACCTAATTTCGATGGGCGTCGTTGCCCCGGGCAAGCTGCCGCTCAAAAAGCCGCGGGCTGCGGCACCGATCGACCCCCAAACCGCTGCCAACACTTACGTCGGCGACTGATTTCCCCTTTGAAGAAAAGCAAGACTCTCATGCGTACCCATTACTGTAGCGACCTCAACCCTGCTCTCAATGAGCAGATCGTCACCCTATGCGGCTGGGCCCATCGCCGCCGCGACCACGGTGGCGTGATCTTTATCGATCTGCGTGACCGGAGCGGTCTGGCGCAGGTCGTATGCGACCCGGATCGCCCGGAAATGTTCCAGATTGCCGAATCAGTACGTGGCGAATTCTGTCTGAAAATTACCGGCAAGGTCCGCCCGCGTCCGGCAGGCACCGAAAACACCACGCTGGCCTCAGGTGGCATTGAGGTGCTGTGCCATGAGATCGAAGTCCTCAACCCGTCGGTCACCCCACCGTTCATGATTGATGACGAACACCTGTCCGAGACCGTGCGCCTGACACATCGCGTGATGGATTTGCGCCGCCCGGCGATGCAGAAGAACCTGCAGCTACGTTACCGCGTGGCTCGCGCCTTCCGTCGCTATCTCGACGACCATGGCTTTATCGATGTTGAGACGCCGATGCTGACCAAGTCGACACCGGAAGGTGCCCGCGATTATCTGGTGCCCTCACGTGTGCATGATGGTCAGTTCTTTGCGCTACCCCAATCGCCGCAGCTCTTCAAACAGTTGCTGATGGTTGCTGGCTTTGACCGCTACTACCAGATTGTGAAATGCTTCCGCGACGAAGACCTGCGCGCTGATCGACAACCCGAATTCACTCAGGTCGATATCGAGACCTCGTTCCTGAGCGAAGAAGAGATCATGAGCATTATGGAAGGCCTGATCCGTTACGTGTTCAAGGACGCACTGGATGTCGACCTGCCCAATCCCTTCCCGCGTATCACTTATGCCGAAGCCATGGCGCGATTCGGCTCGGACAAGCCGGATATGCGGGTCACGCTGGAACTGACCGATGTAACGGACGCTGTCGCCGATGTGGCCTTCAAGGTCTTTAGCGGCCCCGCCACATCGGGTGGCCGCGTGGCGGCCATGCGCATTCCGGGCGGTGCCTCATTGTCACGCGGCGAGATTGACGAGTACACCAAGTTCGTTGGCATCTACGGGGCGAAGGGCCTCGCCTACATTAAGGTGAACGACGCCTCGCAACCGAACGAAACCGGTCTGCAATCACCGATCGTCAAGAACCTGAACGAAAGTGCGCTGAAGACCATTCTGGAGCGCACAGGTGCCCAAAGCGGCGACCTGATTTTCTTTGGTGCCGACAAGACCAAGGTAGTCAACGACGCGCTGGGTGCCCTGCGCGTCAAGATTGGTCACGAAAAGAACTTCATGAACGGCACCGTCTGGGCGCCGATCTGGGTGATTGATTTCCCGATGTTCGAATACGACGAGGACGACAAGCGCTGGAACGCCTGTCACCACCCGTTCACCAGCCCGAAGGACGCGCACATTGATCTACTGTCGAGCGATCCTGGGCAGTGTCTGGCCAAGGCCTACGATATTGCTCTGAACGGCTGGGAAATCGGCGGCGGTTCGGTACGTATCCACCGCGCCGATGTACAGGAAAAGGTATTCAGCGCCCTCGGCATCGACGAAGCCGAGCAGAAGCAGAAGTTCGGTTTCCTGCTCGACGCGCTGAAATACGGTGCCCCACCGCACGGCGGCCTGGCCTTTGGCCTGGATCGTATCGTCACCATGATGACCGGTGCCGAATCGATTCGTGATGTGATCGCCTTCCCGAAAACACAACGGGCCCAGTGTCTGCTCACCGACGCCCCGTCGCCGGTGGATGAAAAACAGCTGCGCGAATTACACATCCGCCTTCGCCAACCGGCCACAGCCCAACCGGGTGCCGCTGAGCCCAAGGCCTAAGCGCATCACCCCTCCTGCTCGGCAACCTGACGCGTGAATCCGGCCGCTTTTGCCCGCCTGCTCGCTGATCATGAGCGGGCGGGTGTCTTCCATCTGACCCCAGGGGGGCTGGGCGTTCTGGCCGAAGCCTGTGCGCTGGCTGATCTTCACCTGATCACCGCGGATCTCCGCGAAACACCCCACATGAGCGAGGCGATGGCAATTCTGACCAAAGCGACCGCCTGTCCGGCCCACGAGGCCGCGCACCTGGATGATCTGGCCGAAATGCTCAGTGATTTTTCCTGGTTGCCCGCCAACGGTTACGTCCTCCTGGTCGAGGACGCGGACAATCTGATTGCCAGCGATCCAACCGGTGTTCAGAAGCTCCTGGATGCTTTCCAGGCTGCCAACCACACCTGGCAGAGCCAGGAAGTTCCCTTCTGGGCATTTCTGGGTCTGCGCGGCGATGGGATTGCCTTGTTGCCGATGATTGGCTAATCGCTAAGATTATTTAGGCTGCATGAATATAGACTATAAGCGTCCGGAATCGGTGCTGGTCGTAATCCACACGCCCGATCTGCAATGCCTGCTGCTGGAACGTGCACGACATCCTGGCTACTGGCAATCTGTGACGGGTAGTCGCGAAGGCAACGAAACCTTTCTAGAGACCGCAGTGCGCGAGGTGGAAGAAGAAACCGGCCTTGCCGTTGGGGCAGATGAGTTCCTCAGCTGGCCCGGTGAGAATGTCTACACCATCATGCCCGAATGGCGACATCGTTACGCCCCGGACGTCACGCACAATCGTGAACGCGTGTTCTCGCTGTGCCTACCTTCTCCTGTCGATATTCGGATAGCCCCTGATGAACACCGTGCCTGGCGCTGGCTGCCCTGCACCGAGGCGGCTGCCGCCTGCTTCTCTGCCAGCAACCGCGATGCGATTCTCGCCCTCGACAGCCTGCAGGGTATGCCCCGCCTGTAATATCGCTTTGCGATCATTCGTCGGCTCGTTACAATCGCCAGGTACGCAGACTTTCATCCCGACCATCGATTGACCTGACTTTTATGCATATCGCCCAAACTCCCGAGCACACGACCCTGGAAGCCAAGGTTCTGGCCGAAGCCCTGCCTTTCCTCAAGCGTTTTCATGGCAAGACCATCGTCGTGAAATACGGCGGCAATGCGATGACGGAAGAGCGCCTGAAACAATCATTCGCGAACGATGTAGTGCTACTCAAGCTGGTCGGTCTGAACCCAGTGGTCGTGCATGGTGGCGGCCCGCAGATTGAACAGATGCTGACCCAGGTCGGCAAGAAGGGGGAATTTATTCAGGGCATGCGTGTCACGGATGCCGAGACCATGCGCGTCGTGGAGATGGTGCTGGGCGGCGAAGTGAACAAGGACATCGTCGGCCTCATCAATCAGAACGGTGGCAAGGCGGTCGGCCTGACCGGTAAGGATGCTGGCCTGATCCGTGCCAAAAAGCTGATGCTGCCCAAGCAGGGCAGTCCCAGCGAACTGATCGACATCGGTCTGGTCGGCGACATCCAGCAGATTGACCCGTCGATCGTGCACCATCTGGTCACCGGTGCCTTCATTCCGGTGATCGCACCCATTGGCTTTGGACCGGATGGCGAAACCTACAACATCAACGCCGACGTGGTTGCCGGCAAAATGGCCGAGGTTCTCGGTGCCGAAAAACTGGTGCTTCTCACCAACACACCGGGCGTCCTCGATAAGGATGGCAATCTGGTCACCGACCTGACACCCCGCGATATCGACAACATGGTTGCTGATGGCACCCTCTCCGGCGGCATGCTGCCAAAGATCTCGTCAGCGCTAGATGCCGCGCGCAACGGCGTCAAAGGCGTCCATATTATTGATGGCCGTGTGCCGCACGCTCTGCTGCTGGAAATCCTGACGCAGCACGGCGTAGGCACCATGATCCGCTCGAGCTGATCGCAGGCTCCCGGGGTGCTTCTGCATGCCAAGTCCCGAGCACCCGTCTGGGTATTCGATCTCGACGACACGCTGCATCACGCCACGCCTTACATCTTCCCGCATATCAACCGGGCGATGACCGCCTACATCGAGCGCCATCTGGCTCTCGACCATGCGGCGGCCACCGAGCTACGCCAGCGCTACTGGCAGCGCTACGGTGCCACCTTGCTGGGTCTGATTCGCCATCATGGTATCGACCCGCATCATTTTCTTGCCGAAACGCACGATTTTGATGATCTGGGCTCGCTCCTGATCACGGCGCCGGCACTCCTTAACACCCTGCGAGAACTGCCGGGCCGGCGCATCATCTTCTCGAATGCGCCCCGTCCCTATACCTTTGAGGTGCTAAGACTGAGTGGTCTCTTACCCCTGTTCGACGCAGTCTACACCGTCGAGTCCTTCAACTTTGAACCCAAGCCTCTGCGTAGCGGCTTCATGAAGCTTCTGCAGCGCGAAGCCGTGCGTGCCTCACAGTGCATCATGATTGAGGACAGCCTCGCCAATCTCGTGATGGCGAAGCGTCTGGGCATGCACACGGTATGGCTGACACGCTCCCTGCGCAGCAGCCCGTGGGTCGATCACAAGCTGCGCCGTATTACCGATCTGCGTTATCTGGCCGCCTGGAGCCAGCGCGCGGCTTGCGGCGCAAAATAGGTCAGGATCATATCGGCACCGGCACGCTTGAACGCCAGCAGGCTTTCCATGACCACCTTCTCCTCATCCAGCCAGCCGTTCTGGGCCGCGGCCTTAAGCATCGCATACTCCCCACTGACCTGATAGACGGCCGTTGGGCGTTCAAACTTATCCTTGATCCGGCGCACGATATCCAGGTACGGCATTCCCGGTTTGATCATCACGATATCTGCACCTTCAGCCAGATCCAGCGCCACTTCGTGCAGCGCTTCATGGGTATTGGCCGGATCCATCTGGTATGTCATCTTGTTGCCCTTGCCCAGCTGGCCGGCCGAGCCGACAGCATCGCGGAACGGGCCATAAAAGGCCGAGGCATACTTGGCACTGTAAGCCATGATGCGGGTATTCACATGGCCCGCTGCCTCCAGGGCCACCCGGATGCGGCCAATACGGCCGTCCATCATGTCAGACGGCGCCACCATATCCACCCCTGCGGCAGCCTGCATGGTTGCCTGGCGGACCAGCATGTCGAGCGTGACATCATTGAGGACATAACCCTGCGCATCAATGATGCCATCCTGGCCATGCGAGGTATACGGATCAAGCGCGACATCCGTGATGACGGCCAGTTCGGGAAAACGCGCCTTGATAGCTTTGACCACACGCGGCACCAGACCATCGGGATTCGCCGCCTCAACACCGTCCGGTGTTTTAAGCGCGGCATCAATCACGGGAAACAGGGCAACCGCCGGGATCCCCAGTGCAACCACCTCGGCCAGATGTTCGAGTAGCGTATCAGGCGAATAGCGAAAGACACCGGGCATGGAGGTAATGGCCTCGCAGACCCCCGAACCTTCGCGGACGAAAACGGGATAAATCAGATCATCCGTGCTCAGATGATGCTCACGTACCAGCCGACGGGTGGCGTCATCCACACGCACACGGCGCGGGCGAATAAGAGGAAAACGGGCATGTAGCGAATGTTGATCAGGCATCTTCTTCACCAGTCACGAGCTTGGAGTTATCGCACCCCTCGATGGGCGGGGGTGCCTCATTGTCGCACAGCCCCAGCCAGCGCTTGAGCACGGTTGCCGCTTCGGCGACCCCCTGACGCTTCAGGCTGGAGAACAACTGGACACTGACTGGGCAGCCCAGATCCGCCAGCTCTGCCCTGACATGGCGGAGGGCCTTCGTCTGCTCCTGTCGAGACAATTTATCCGACTTTGACAACAGGACATGAATCGGCCGACCCGTCGGGGCAAACCATTCCAGCATCTGCCAATCCATATCGGTAAGTGGCCGACGGCTGTCCATAATAACCACCAGGCCCTTCAGGGGCTCCCGCGTCTGCAGGTAGGGTCCGAGGAGCACGTCCCACTGCTTGCGTACATCCTCCGGTACCTTGGCAAAACCATAGCCGGGCAAGTCCACGAAATAGCGATCCGGCGCCACCGAGAAGTAATTCAAATGTTGGGTGCGGCCCGGGGTTTTGGACACATACGCCAGACGGGTTTTACCGGCCAGGGAGTTGATCGCCGACGACTTGCCCGCATTGGAACGGCCGACAAAGGCTACCTCGGCCACGGCATCCCCCGGCGTATCCCGCAGTTTGGCCACCGTCGTCAGAAACTCAGTGCGCGGAAAGGGGTGGGCATGGCCCGGATTTTTGCTCGGGACAGGCACAGCTTTAGTGGGTTCTGACGTCTTGGCCGACCGCTTGACCGGATTTTTACCCGGAGTTGCTGCTTTTTTGGGCAGCGTTTTGAGCGGTTTTTTGGACGCCGATTTCAAAGTTTGGATATCTGACACAGTACGCCTCGTTGATGTTGTATTAGAATAACAGCCTTAACGATGAATACACCCTTCGTTCCCGAAGGGTTTGCTAACCAATCTGTTTGGAGTGTGGACATGATCCGTGCTGTCGCATTCGCCCTGATGTGCTCTGTCAGCGCCCTGGCAATCGCCCAAGAACCTGCCGCCAAGGCTGCCCCGGCAGCTGCTGCGTCGACCGACGCACCAGCCATTGTCAAGAACGTTTGCGCTGCCTGTCACGGCACCGATGGCAACAGCAGCATCCCGGCCAACCCGAATCTGGCCGGTCAGCATGCTGCCTACCTGTCCAAGCAGCTCCATAACTTCAAGGCCTCGGCCGATGGCAAACCGCCCCTGCGTGAAAACGCTGTCATGAATGGCATGGCTGCGCCGCTGACGGATGACGATATCAAGGCATTGTCGCAATATTTCGCAAAGCAGACACAAAAGCCTGCGGTAGCCCACGACGAAAAGCTAGCCACCGAAGGTCGCAAGCTCTGGCGTGCCGGTGATATGAAGAAAGGCATCCCTGCCTGCTCGGGTTGCCATGGCGTTGCCGGTTCGGGCCTGCCTGCCCAGTATCCGATGCTGTCCGGTCAGCATCCGGAATATATCGTCGCCCAGCTGCAACAATTCCGTGACGGCGTCCGCGCCAACGATCCGGAAGGCATGATGCGCATGATTGCCGCCAAAATGACCGACAAGCAGATGGCAGCCGTTGCCGAGTACGCGGCGGGTCTTCGCCAGTAACTCAGGGTTTCTGGCTCATACAAGGCAGCCTGCGGGCTGCCTTTTTTATTGGCCAACGAGTGCCGCAATCTCGTCGACGTCAAATCCGGCTGCTCGCCGGGCCGCAGTATTCAACGGTCGACGTGGCCAAGGCGCTCGGTAGCGTTCAATGAGTGTCAGATAAGTCTGGGCAACCGGCCACTGTTCACGTTCACACAACTGGCGAAACCAGAAATCACCCAGGGCCACGTGGCGCACTTCATCCCGGGCGATGACGGACAACGCCCGCAGAACCGGTTTGTCACCAATCCCCTGAAAGCTCCGGAAAATCGGTGGCATCGCATCCAGTCCGCGAGCTTCCATCAGTCGTGGCACCAGCGCCATGCGCACCAACACATCCTCTGCCGTCTGCTCAGCCAGATTCCAGAGACCGGCATGCGCCGGTAGATCACCGTAGGCAACATTCAGTTGCGCCAGCTGCTCGGCGATCAGACTGAAATGATAGGACTCCTCGATCGCCACCTCCAGCCAGTCCCGCACGAAATTAGCGCCCAGCGCATGAAATCGCCACGCGGCATCAAGCGCAAGGTTAATGGCGTTGAATTCGATGTGCGCGATGGCATGCAATAACGCAGCCCGACCCTCGCGATCGACGGCCCGACGCTGCGGTAGCGCATCGGGCGCGACACACACGGGCCGTAATGGCCGACCGATATCGGTACACGGCGGCGGCGCTCCCAATGCTGCCAGGGCCGCGTCATCCACATGGCGCACATAAGGTATCAGCGCATCAACGGCGGCACATTTTGTCGCGACGTCGGTCGCTGACCACGCCGCGTGGAGCAAGACTGACAAACCCTGAGTCATGGGCTTACGGCTGGCGGGGTACCTGGCCCGGGCGGGTCATGAACTGGATAACCGCCCGACCATCTTCATGCTGGCGGGGCGCGACCTTCCAGGCATGCCCCTGTATCAGCTCGAATGTCAGCCGGTAGCGTCCCTCGGCATCTCTAGGCCAATGTTCGAACACCCGCCACCAGAAATGCCGGGAACGCAATCCACGAAATGGATTTTCAACCATTTGCGCAGCCACCGACCCCGCCCCCTGGAGTTCGCGCAAGGCACGCCAGGGATCCTCATAGGTCAGCGTCAGAATTTCCATATCCATCACCGGGTCGG
The DNA here is from genome assembly GCA_964604465.1 of uncultured Dechloromonas sp. Classification (GTDB taxonomy): domain Bacteria; phylum Pseudomonadota; class Gammaproteobacteria; order Burkholderiales; family Rhodocyclaceae; genus Fluviibacter. The sequence continues at coordinate 20,301 of CAZRYZ010000012.1, forward strand.
CAAATCCAGCATGCACCAGCATATCCCCGACATCATGCATGTCAGTGTAAGCAATCATGCTATCGGCCAAACCCGGACTGACGGCGTGAAGTGCCTGGCGCAATTCTTTCAGTGTATCCGGCCCGAACAGGCTGAACATGAAAAGCCCCCCGATAGCGAGCACCCGATTCGCCTCCGCCAAGGCCGCGGGGAGATCATCTAGCCAATGCAACATGGCATTCGACCAGACCAGATCCACGCACTGCGTTGTCAGCGGCAACGCAACGGCGCGCCCCGCCAGACGAGGATTTTTCGAGGAACGTCTTGAGGGCAACAGTCGTTGCATAAAACTGCGCGCCGCCTGTTCCGAGAGCCGACCCTCGTGCAGCAGCGCCGTGCTGGCATCCACCCCCACCCAAGTGGCCTCGGGGTAGCACTGTTGCAACATCAGACGATCTGCACCGAGACCACAGCCCAGATCAAGAATCCGCGCGGGACTGAGTCGCACCATCTCCAGACGCTCGGCCATACGTCGCGCCATTTCTCGGTAGAGAAAGTCGTTGTCAGCAAACCGCGGTGCAACCCGATCGAAGGCGCGACGAATCAGCGCATCCCTAAAACACGGTTTGCGCCTCGCGCTCTGAGGCTGGGGCTGGGGTGGGGAGACCTCCCCCGCCATCAGACGCCTTTCAGGCCCAGTGTGGCGAACAGTTTCTGATCGCGCGAGGTATTGGGGTTCCCGGTCGTCAGCAGCTGCTCGCCATAAAAGATCGAGTTGGCACCGGCAAAGAAACACAGCGCCTGCAATTCATCCGACATCTCCTGACGGCCTGCCGACAGACGGACCCACGACGTGGGCATCGTGATGCGTGCGGCCGCAATCATGCGCACGAATTCGATCCCGTCGACCGGGTCCACGCCTGCCATGGGCGTTCCGGGAATCGGCACCAGGTTATTGATGGGCACCGAATCCGGTACCGGGTCGAGATTCGCCAGCTGCGCAATCAGTGCTGCACGATTCTTCCGGTTTTCGCCCATCCCGACGATACCGCCAGAACAGACATGAATGCCCGCCTGGCGCACGCGATCGAGCGTGTCGAGACGATCTTCATGCGTATGCGTGCTGATGACTTCCTGATAATAGGCCGAGTCGGTATCCAGGTTGTGGTTGTAATAATCCAAACCCGCGGTTGCCAACTTTTCAGCCTGACCGGGTTTCAGCATCCCCAGCGTCACACAGGTTTCCAGGCCTAGTGCCTTGACGGACTGGACCATATCGACAACCTGGTCCAGATCTTTGTCCTTCGGGCCACGCCACGCGGCACCCATGCAGAAACGCGAAGACCCCGCCGCCTTGGCCGCCTTGGCCGCAGTGATGACATCCTCTTTTGACATCAGCGCTTCCCGACCCACCTCGGTATCATATCGTGCTGACTGCGAGCAGTAGCCGCAATCTTCGGAGCAACCACCGGTCTTGATCGACAGCAAAGTCGAGCGCTGCACGGCATTCTCATCGAAATGCTCGGCATGAACGGCGTGCGCCCTGGCGAGCAGTGACATGAACGGCAGCTCGATCAGCTCAAGCACGGCCTCGGTCGACCAACGCCCCGTTCCAGTCGATCGCAGCATAACATCGTGTTGCTTCGAGCGCGGTGGCACAAAATTCAGGGGGATTGTCTCTGTTTGCATAGGGAATTCCACCGATAGCGGTCAATGGCTGGGGTAAAGGCATAATTATGCCCTATGCCCCTGATAGACCACCAACCCGGCCCGGGTCGCCGCTTCTTCCTCTGGTGCCAGCAGACCCTGCTGCGCCCAATTGCCGATGCTCTGTTAGCGCAATCCTGCGCCCTATGCCAGCAGCCGAGCGGCAGCACGCCCATTTGCCCGGGCTGTGCTCAAGATCTCCCTTTCTTGCCCGGTACCCCGGGAAGCCACTGCCCGCGCTGTGCTCTTCCGCTATATGGTGGTTCAACCTCCTGCCCGGACTGCGCCCGTCACCATCCCGCCTTTGATCGCGCCACGGCCGTCTGGGCCTATGCGTTTCCGATTGATACCCTGATTCGCGATTTCAAATACGGTCATCACCTTTATCTCGGACGTTTTTTTGCGGAACAGCTCGCCCAGACCTTGTTGCATGACTGGAATAGCACCCATCGGGCTAAACCCGATCTCATCATCCCCATGCCACTCCACCCGAACCGGCTCAAGACCCGAGGCTTCAATCAGGCCGCCGAAATCGCCAGACATCTGGCACGCCTGCTGGACATTCCCTGTGCTTATGATGCGCTGACCCGCCTTCAGGATACGCCCGCTCAGGCCGGACTGCCCCGTGAAGCCCGCTGGCAGAATCTGATTGGCGCCTTTGCCTGTCCGCCAGCGATGAAGGCACGTCACGTCCTTCTTGTCGATGATGTGTTGACGACCGGGGCGAGCCTCTCCGCCTGTGCCGATATCCTGCGGCAGTCGGGTATCACCACGGTTGACGCTGCCGTGCTCGCCCGCACCCCAGGCCCCGATCTCTCTTCAAGATTGTAACGACCCAGCCGCCATGAATCCCCTACTTCGCCGACCCGCCATTGTGCTTGTCAACCCGGAAATCCCCCCTAACACCGGCAACCTGATCCGCGTCTCTGCTGCAACCGGCTTCGAATTGCATTTGGTCAAACCCCTGGGCTTTGACGTAGATGACCGCTCACTGCGGCGCGCCGGTCTGGATTATCACGATCAGGCTTTCCTTCATGTCCACGATGACTGGTCAACCTGCCTGTCGGCACTCGGGTGCGCCACACCGGGAGGTCCCGAAAAACGCCGCCTGTTTGCCCTGACCACGAAAGGGAGCCGCCCCTACCATGAGGTCGCCTTCCGGCCGGATGATGTGATTGTGCTGGGCTGCGAAACCCGGGGGCTACCACCGGAAATTCTGCAAAGCTTCGACCCGGATCATCGGTTACGTATTCCGATGCGACCCAACATTCGGAGTCTGAATCTCGCCAATTCAGCGGCTATTGTAGCCTTCGAAATGTGGCGCCAGAACGGCTTTGACGGAGCGCATTAAGCGGTTGGCCCCTTCGGGCGGCTACACGCGCGCCAGCGGAATTTATTCGGCGCGCTGCGCCCGGCTCATCAGCTGCGTCACGGCATCTGCCGCTTTCAGGTCGCCTGCAATGACGGCGGCCACCGCCTGGGCGATCGGCATATCGACCGATAGTTCGCGGGAAAGCCGCGCGACCTCTCGAGCCGTCCCGACACCTTCCGCCACATGCCCCAGCGCCTCTAGCGTCTGCTCCAGGGTTTTTCCCTGGCCCAACGCCAGACCGACCTGACGGTTTCGCGACAGATCACCCGTGCAGGTCAGAATCAGGTCCCCCAGACCAGAAAGCCCCATCAGGGTTTCCCGCTGACCACCCAACCGTTCACAAAGTCTTCCGATTTCGGCAATGCCCCGAGTCATCAAGGCGGCACGGGCGTTATGACCCAGCGACAACCCGTCAGAAATGCCCGTGGCAATCGCCAACACGTTTTTAACGGCACCGCCCACTTCGACACCGACGACATCACCCGAGGCGTACAGGCGCAGATTCTGCGTGTGTAGCCAGTCGGCCAGCCGTTCGGCCATCGCCAGATCACTCGACCCCAGCGTTACGGCCGTGGGCATATGACGCGCGACCTCCTGGGCAAAACTCGGGCCCGAGAGCGCGGCCGCGGGCACATCGCCCAGCACCTCACGCACCACCTGGTGGGGAAGGAGGCCACTCTTTGGCTCAAAGCCCTTGCAGACCCAGACCAGCGGCGGCAGAGTCTGCCCAGCATGGAGAGCTTTCAGAGCCTCTAAGGTCACCCGCAGCGCGGCGACCGGAGTTGCCAGCACCAGCACATCCGACCCGAGAAGTGTGGCCATATCGGCCGTCGCCTTCAGATCATCCGGCAGGTTGATTCCGGGGAGAAAGCGGTGATTGACGTGGTCGCGGTTAATCGACTCGACCACCTCAGGCTCGCGCGCCCAGATCCGGACCTGATGCCGCTGTGCCCAGTTGGCTGCCAGCGCCGTGCCCCAGGCACCAGCGGCAAGGACCCCAACCTTCAGGCAGCCAGCGTGCGTCATGCCTAAAATCCTTACTGCAAGGTTGCCGGCGCTTCCGAAGCCGGTACCTCTTCAGCATTCTGCGCCATGGCATCAAAATTGACCGGCTGCAGGACTACAGGGGGGAACCCGGCGCGCACGGTGGCATCGGACACGGCCTCGCGGGCATACGGAAACAGGATATTCGGAACCGCCGAGATGAGGAAGCCCTGCAATGCTTCTTCAGGGATGCCCGAAATCCGGAAAATCCCAGCCTGTTGGACTTCAACCAGGAACAGCGTCCTTTCGCCGGCCTTGGCCGTCACCGTTACCTGCAGCAGGCCTTCGAATGCATCGGGGCCCAACTGGCCAAAAGCCGTCTTGAACTGAATACTGACCTCAGGCGGCTGGGGCTGCAAAAAAGCCTCCGCACCGCTGGGTACTTCCAGCGACATATCTTTGACGTAGAGCTTTTCGATAGCAAACATCGGCTGCGCCGGCGCCTCTTGCTCGGTTGCCAGCGCTTCGTTGTTCTGATCGTTCTCGGCCATGAAACTATCCTTGTTGTCGTAGAAAGAATGGGTAAAGAATTATTGGGATGATTTGAGCAGCGGATCCAGTTCGCCTGCACGATCCAGTGCCGCCAGATCATCAAAGCCGCCGACATGCGTTTCCCCGATGTAGATCTGGGGCACCGTGCGTCGACCGGTTTTAGCCATCATGAGATCGCGTTCTTCGGGGTTCAGGTCAATCCGGATCTTGGTGATCTCACTGACCCCCTTGCTCTTCAGCAGCTGTTCCGCGCGCACGCAGTAGGGGCAAACCGCCGTGCAATACATGACAACATTGGGCATCGTCGCCTCCTCAGTCCTTGGTCGTGCCACGCACGAGGGGTAATCCGGCCTTTTCCCAGGCCTGGATGCCGCCCGCCAGCTGGCAGACCTCGGTAAAGCCCGCCTTGCTCAGAATCCGGCACCCTTGTGCCGAGCGCTGACCTGCCGCACAGACCACGACCACCGGTTTGTTACGGTACTTCTCAAGCTTGGCGAGGTTATCCGACAAGCTCTTCAGGGGAATCAGGGTGCTCCCCTTAATGTGGTCAACCGCCACTTCATGCTCTTCGCGGACATCGATAAAGATGCCGCCCTCACGATCCTTGAGGCTGATCGCCTCCTGGGGAGAAACCGATTTGCCGCCGGGCTGCACCACCTGGCGCACCAGCATGCCGCCAGAGATCAACGTGATCAGTAAAAGCCCCAGATTCAAGGGTTGCAGAAAAAAATCCATGGTTTTCCCAAAAAAAGCATTAAGACAGGCAGGTGCGGCTAGAGTCCGCGTCCTCCGCATTATAGAATAGCGGGTTGAAGGATTTGTCACGTTCTGACCGAATTACTCGACTTCGCTGACCCAGAGACTTAAAGACCATGAAAAAAATTGTGCTGCTGCGCCACGGTGAATCTTCCTGGAACAAGGAAAACCGCTTCACCGGCTGGACTGATGTGGATCTGACCGAAAAAGGCATTGAAGAAGCCAAACAGGCCGGGCGCCTGATGAAGGAAGCTGGCTTCGAGTTCGACCAGGCCTACTCGTCGGTCCTCAAGCGCGCCATGCGCACGCTGTGGCTGGCCCTTGAAGAAATGGACCGGCTGTGGATCCCGATTCAGCGCAACTGGCGCCTGAACGAACGCCACTACGGCGCCCTGCAGGGCCTGAACAAAGCCGAGACGGCCGCCAAGTATGGCGATGACCAGGTACTGGTCTGGCGTCGCAGCTATGACACCCCGCCGCCGCCGCTGGAGTTTGACGATCCCCGTCACCCGCGTTTCGACGCGCGCTACGCCGAGAAGTTCTCGGGCCTGAGCGAAAAAGAACTACCCCTGACCGAGTGCCTCAAGGACACCGTGGCCCGTTTCGTTCCGTTCTGGGAAGACACCATCGCCCCGGCGGTCAAAGCGGGCAAGAGTGTCATTGTTGCCGCCCACGGCAACTCGATCCGTGCCCTGGTGAAGTATCTGGATAACATCTCGGATGCTGACATCGTCGAGCTCAATATTCCGACCGGTATTCCGCTGGTGTACGAGCTCGATGACGAAACGCTGAAGCCCATCCGTAGCTACTATCTGGGCGACCAGGAAGCCGCCGCCAAGGCTGCCGCTGCCGTGGCCCAACAAGCCCAGAAGAAATAAGCCCCATCCACCAGGACGCCGCCATGGAACACACGCCCCGCCCACCCGAAACACCGCGCCCCCGGTCAAGCCGGCCGGGCTGGCTGCGCAGCACCGGGATCGGGCTGGTCGGGGTGATTGCCGGCATCCTGATTGCCTTGCAGATCCCGGCCTTTGCCGAAAAGCCGGCGTCGCCTGCACAGGCATCAGCTACCACTGGTCTGCCCATCCAGGATCTGCGTACCTTCGCCGAAGTCTTCAATGCCATCAAACAGGGCTATGTCGAACCGGTTGAAGACAAAAAGATGATCAGCAACGCCATCTCCGGCATGGTGACTAATCTGGATCCTCACTCGACCTACCTGGACGCCGAAGCCTTCAAGGAACTTCAGGTCGGCACCCAGGGTGAGTTCGGAGGTCTGGGCATCGAGGTGGGCATGGAAGACGGCTTCGTCAAGGTGATCGCCCCGATCGAAGATACCCCTGCCGCCCGCGCCGGCCTGAAAACCGGTGACCTGATCGTCAAGATTGGCGACACCTCGGTTAAGGGCCTGACCCTGAACGAGGCCGTCAAGAAACTGCGTGGCAAGCCCAAGACCCAGGTCACGCTGACCATCGCCCGCAAGGGAATGACCAAGCCGCTGATCGTTACACTGACGCGTGAAATCATTAAGGTGCAATCGGTCAAATTCAAAATGATCGAACCGGGCTATGGTTATATCCGGATCACCCAGTTCCAGGAGAACACCACCGAGATGCTGGCGAATGCCTTGAACCAGCTCTACAAGAACGGCCCACTCAAGGGTCTGATTCTGGATCTGCGTAATGACCCGGGTGGTTTGCTCAATGGTGCGGTGGGTGTTGCAGCGGCCTTCCTGCCAGCCGACAAGCTAGTGGTTTCTACCGATGGCCGCGCCCCGGATGCCAAGCACAAGTTCTACGCCAAGCCTGAAGACTACCAGCGGGGCCGTGACGACGAGCTGCGCAGCATTCCTGCTGGCGCCAAGACCGTGCCCATGATCGTCCTCGTCAACGGCGGCTCGGCCTCCGCCTCGGAGATCGTGGCCGGCGCGCTCCAGGATTACAAGCGCGCCACCATTATCGGCACCCGTACCTTCGGCAAGGGCTCGGTACAAACCGTGTTGCCGTTGCCGGGCAACACCGCTATCAAACTAACCACGGCACGCTATTACACACCCAACGGACGCTCCATCCAGGCCAAGGGCATTGATCCGGATATCGAAATCGAAGAGGTTCCCGGCGCCAAGAAAAATGGTCTCCTGCGTGAAGCCGATCTGGATGGTCACCTGACCAACGGCCAAGAAAAAGAGTCAAAGGACACCAAAGACGCTGAGAAGACTTCTGACAAATCTGGCAGCAAGTCGAATGGTAAAGATAAAGACGACGAATTCGCCGGTCTGGCCATTGCCGATTACACGACCGCCAAGGATCGCCAATTTGTCGAGGCCATCAAACGCCTGGGAGGCAAGCCCCCGGCGCCAGTGGTCAAAGATAGCCCCAAAAACGTGAAGGCTGATGACACACCAGCAGCCCCAACGGAAGCTGCACCGGCCAAGTAAGCCATCATGAACGACCAGCAGCTGCTGCGCTACAGCCGGCACATACTGGTCGACGAGATCGGGGTCGAGGGGCAGGAAATGCTCCTCGCCGCCCATGCTCTGGTGGTGGGCGCCGGCGGTCTGGGATGCCCCGCCGCGCTTTATCTGGCCAGTGCCGGGGTCGGCACGCTCAGTATTGCTGATGACGATGTGGTGGAACTCAGCAACTTGCAACGCCAGATTCTTCATACCGAAGCCCGAATCGGTGAAGCCAAAACACGCAGTGCCCAGCAGGCCCTGGCGCAGATCAATCCGGAGTGCACGGTGCTCCCACTGCCCCGTCTCGAAGGCGCTGCCTTGTACGATGCCGTTGCTGCTGCCGATGTCGTGCTGGATTGTAGCGACAACTTTCCTACACGTTACGCACTTAACCGAGCCTGTCTTACGCATCAGAAACCCCTGGTTTCCGGAGCCGCAATCAAACTTACCGGACAACTTTTCGTCTTCGACCCGCGACTGGTAGATGCCCCCTGCTACGCCTGCCTCTACCCCGAAGACGCTCAGGATGATGATCTGCGCTGTGCCACCACGGGCATCCTCGCACCGGTGACAGGGGTCATCGGCTCTCTGCAGGCCATTGAAGCCATTAAGCTCATTACAGGTTTTGGTCACCCCGCTACCGCCACGCTCCAACGCTATGACGCATTCAGCGGCACCTGGCAGCAGAGTCTTGTCCGCCAGGATCCTACCTGCCCGGTGTGCCAAAACCATGCCTGAAACCGGCGACCTTCTCGTCTTCATGACCGCCCTGGTCGCGGTCTACCTGCTTCCGGGCCCCGATATGGCGCTGATACTCTCTGCGTCTGCCTTTCAGGGCCGGCGCAACGGAATGATGGTGGCCGTCGGGCTAGCCTTATCTCGCGCTCTCCATGTCAGCTTGGCAGGTCTCGGGCTGGCGGCACTCCTCAAGACTCACCCCCTCCTGTTTGATATCGTGCGCTGGATCGGCGCCGCGTACCTCTGCTGGATGGCCTGGAAGATCCTACGCGCCAACGATACCAGAACCGGTAACGAAGCTGCTCCCGTTGTCGCCGGCTGGCAAGCCCTGCAACGCGGCTTTCTGACGAATCTCCTCAATCCCAAAGCGCTCATCTTCTGCGCGCTACTCCTCCCCCAATTCATTACGCCATCGAGCCCTCTGTTCGAACAGTATCTGATTCTTGGCAGCATTCTCGTCTTACTGGGTGCACTATTTGATGTAATTTATGTCTACGCAGCCTCGGATCTGGCCTCACGCTTTTCCGGTTCACGCTTCGGCAAACAAATCGCCCGCACTGTCTTTGCCAGCATATTTTCTATTGCCGCCATTCGACTCGTGATAGGTTCTCGCTGATATATTGGGGGCTTGGCAATGACTTATGAAAATTTCAACGTCGACGCGCTAATCGTGGGCAGCGGCCCCACCGGACTAACGCTGGGGCTCGCTCTGTTGAAGCAGGGCAAATCCGTACTGATTGTTGAAAAGCATCTCAAAAGCCTCCCCTTTTCCCGGGCGATACTGATTAACCCGGACAGTCTGACTATCCTCGAACCCTTTGGCGTCAGTCAGCGCCTTCGCGAAATCGCATTTCCGGTTAACGGCATCTCACTTTATAACCGGGGCCAGTGCATTTCACGCATGACCTTAAACACCGTGCCTTTAAGCAACACCCATCCGCTTTGCCTACCGCAGATCAAGACCGAATCATGTCTTGAATCAGCTTATCTGACTGCAGGCGGCTTTCTGAAACGTGGTTACCTCTTCGAACCATTTGACGGAACCCATCAATCGCCTGAACCGTTTTCATTCACCATTCAACCAAACACCCCAGAGAATCGCTGCGCTCTTAAAGTTACTACCAGCTGGCTATTTGGTTGTGACGGTTTTCATAGCACGGTCCGTCAATCGCTTCACATCCCCTATCCCGGCGACTCCCTTCCCAACAAACCTCGTTCACTGGATGTTCGACTGAGTCACTGGCCTTTTGCAACAAACGTGAATCTTTTCATTGAACCGGATGGCGTTGTCTTTGCTGTTCAGATGGGTCAAGAGCTTGTTCGCCTCGTCGCCACGTCCGATGCCTCTCTAGAACGCATCAAGTCTCAATGGCCGATTGAAGCAATCTTATGGGATACCACCTTTGAGGTTCACTTTCATGTTGCGCAACATTACGGACATGGCCATATCTGGCTTGCGGGCGATGCCGTGCATGTGCATTCCCCTATCGGCGGACGCGGCATGAATATGGGCATTGCCGATGCGATCGCACTGGCCAGTGCTGTTGAACATGACGATCTGCTGACTTATCAATCTCAACGTGAGCATGAGGCGGATCAGTGGGTTGCCATCAATAGAACCCTATCCCGGCTAACACTGAGCAGCCGGGGAGTCTGGCCACTGGCGCGTCAACTCTTGTTGACGATGCTGCCTTTATTCGCCAGCCTATTCGGTAACCAAATTGCCAAGAAAGCCTTTTCAAGGCTCACCGGGATATCCGAAAACCAGCTAAATTAATACGCCATCGACCCGATCAGCGCAATTCGTTGGGTCGTGCAAGAATACGCAAATCTGTGCCCACCATGCGTACATCCTGCAGTTGCAGCGAAACTTTCTGATCCAGCTCTGTCAGATGCAGATCATCGAACCAGCCCCGGGCATCACTACCGAGAATGCACGGTGCCATGTAAATGAGCAACTCATCGACCAGATTAGACTTCAGAAAGACACCACTCAGGCGCGGTCCGCCTTCCACATGGACTTCATTCACACCACGCTCTGCCAAATGCACCAGCAGAGCAGCAAGGTCTACCCGCCCTTTGGCATCCGGTAGCACCACGACCTCTGCCCCCGCAGTTTTCAGGGCACACGTCTTTTCGGGGTCCGTCGAGGCGGTGGCAATCAGGCAACCCCCCTGCAGAATTTTTGCGGTCACGGGCATGCGCAAATGGCTATCGAGCACCACACGTAACGCGGGCGTCAGAGGCAATGGTTCGCCTGTGGCCTGACCTACCGGACCCGTCACGTCACGCACGGTCAGTTGCGGATCATCGGCGATCAATGTGCCAACCCCTGTGATGATCGCCTGTGCACGAGCCCGGAACCGGTGGCCATCCTGCCGCGCCTCTGATCCGGTAATCCATTGACTCTGGCCATTGGCCAATGCGCTGCGGCCATCGAGGCTACCGGCCATCTTGAGGCGCACCCAGGGCAAACCAGTTCGCATCCGTTTTACGAAGCCCACATTGAGCGCTTCGGCCTCCGTGGCCATCAACGGTGTCGCCACCTCAATACCGGCCGCTTGCAACAACGTGAAGCCTTTGCCGGCCACCAGCGGATTGGGATCCTCCATGGCGCCCACGACACGGCTAACGCCCGCTTCAATCAACGCTTTAGCACAAGGCGGTGTTTTGCCATGATGCGCACAGGGCTCCAGCGTCACATACGCGGTAGCGCCTTTCACGTCCAGGCCGCGACGTTCGGCATCTTGTAACGCCATCACTTCCGCATGGCCTTCGCCCGCCCGCTCGTGCCAACCCTCTCCGGTAATCTGTCCATCCTTGACCAGCACGCAACCCACACGCGGGTTAACGCTGGTGGTGTATAGACCCCTCGCCGCCAGGTGGAGGGCACGTGCCATCCACGCACTATCGGTAGCGTTGGGTGTGTGAATTGTTGATTCGGGCATGTGAGTTAACCCGTGCGTCAGATCGCCGGCTTAAACGGCCGGCGAGATCTCGCGAATGACTTCGGAGAATTCGTCGATGTCCGTAAAATTCCGGTACACCGAGGCGAAGCGGACATAAGCCACTTTGTCGAGCTTCTTCAACTCGCGCATGACAAGCTCGCCCACCTGTTGCGAGGTGACTTCACGCTCACCCAGTGCCAACAGTTTTTCTTCGATCCGCGACACCGCCGAGTCAATGGCTTCGGCCGTGACCGGGCGCTTGCGCAAGGCCAGCTGCATGGAGGCAGCAAGTTTGTCGTGGCTGAAATCAATGCGTGAACCGTTCCGCTTCACGATAAACGGAAACTGGATCTCGGCCTGCTCGTGCGTGGTAAACCGTTTCTCACACTGGCCACAGCGGCGGCGACGCCGAACGATATGCCCTTCCTCGGATTCACGGGTTTCGACAACCGTCGTGCCGTCCGCACCGCAGAAAGGGCAACGCATACCAGAGTGCCTTCAGTCTTACTTGCCGTAGACCGGAAAGCGCTTGCACAGTGCCGACACCTGCTCGCGTACTTTAGCCAGCACGGCGTCATCGTTCGGCGCATCAAGCACATCGGCAATCAGATGCGCGATCTGCTCGGCTTCGATCTCAGTGAATCCACGCGTCGTCATGGCCGGCGAACCGATCCGGATACCCGAGGTCACGAAGGGCTTCTGCGGGTCATTCGGGATGCCGTTCTTGTTGACGGTGATGTGCGCACGACCCAGAGCGGCTTCGGCCTCTTTACCGGTGATGTTCTTGTTGCGCAGATCCAGCAGGAAAACGTGGCTTTCGGTACGGCCCGAGACCACGCGCAGTCCACGTTCTTCGCCTAGCACGCGTGCCATGACACGGGCATTGTTCAACACCTGCTCCTGATAGTCCTTGAAACCCTGTGTCGCCGCTTCATGGAAGGCGGTTGCCTTGGCAGCAATCACGTGCATCAGCGGGCCGCCCTGCAAACCCGGGAAGATAGCCGAATTGAGTGCCTTCTCATGCTCGGCCTTCATCAGGATGGCGCCACCGCGCGGACCGCGCAGCGTTTTGTGTGTCGTCGTCGTGACCACATCGGCGTGCGGCACCGGGTTCGGGTAGAAGCCCGCAGCGATCAGACCCGCATAGTGCGCCATATCAACCCACATGATAGCGCCCACTTCTTTGGCGATCTTGGCAAAGCGTTCGAAATCGATACGCAGCGCGTAAGCGGAAGCACCCGCCACGATAATTTTCGGCTTGTGCTCACGCGCCAGCTTTTCAACCTGGTCATAATCGATCTCTTCTTTTTCATTCAGACCGTAGGACACCACGTTAAACCACTTGCCCGACATATTGAGGGGCATACCATGCGTGAGGTGTCCGCCCTCCGCTAGGCTCATGCCCATAATGGTGTCGCCCGGTTTGGCAAAGGCCATCAGCACGGCCTGGTTGGCCTGCGATCCCGAATTCGGTTGCACGTTGGCTGCATCGGCACCATACAGCGCTTTCAGACGATCAATGGCGATCTGCTCGACCACATCAACGTGTTCGCAACCCCCGTAGTAGCGCTTGCCCGGGTAGCCTTCGGCATACTTGTTCGTCAGTTGCGAACCCTGGGCCTGCATGACCGCACAGGAGACATAGTTCTCCGAGGCAATCAGCTCGATGTGATCTTCCTGACGGCGATCTTCAGCCTCGATGGCTTTCCAGAGTTCAGGGT
>CAZRYZ010000013.1:0-31531 GCA_964604465.1 uncultured Dechloromonas sp.
GGTTCGCGGTCGGCGCATCATGGCGTTCTTTTCGCGGGGCAGCCTCATCGGTGAGACGCATAGTCAGAGCAATACGCTTGCGGGCAAGATCCACTTCCAGCACTTTGACACGAACGACCTGACCGGCTTTGACGACATCATGCGGGTCCTTAACAAAGGTGTTGGAAAGGGCCGAGATATGAACGAGGCCATCCTGATGAACGCCAATATCCACAAAGGCGCCAAAAGCAGCGACGTTAGTGACGACCCCTTCCAGCAACATGCCGGAGACCAGATCTTTGACCTCCTGAACGCCCTCGGCGAAACTGGCGGTTTTAAATTCCGGGCGCGGGTCGCGGCCCGGTTTTTCAAGTTCCTTGAAGATGTCTTGAACGGTGGGTAGGCCGAAGCGCTCATCCGTATATTTGGCCGCACTTAAGGCGCGCAGCACGCTATTGTTTCCCATCACATCCTTGATGGGCTGTTTGATATCCGCCAGAATTTTTTCAACCACGGGATAGGCTTCGGGGTGCACCGATGAGGCATCGAGTGGGTTGTCACCATGACGGATACGTAGGAAACCGGCCGCCTGCTCGAATGTTTTGTCACCAAGGCGGGGTACGTTGAGCAACTCATCCCGGGTCTTAAAGGCTCCGTGGCTATCACGATAGCTGACGATGTTGCTGGCCAGCCCGGCATTAAGGCCAGAGATTCGGGTGAGTAGGGGGGCGGAGGCCGTGTTGACGTCTACACCCACGGCATTCACACAGTCTTCGACCACCGAATCCAGGCTGCGCGCCAGTTTGAGTTGAGAGACATCGTGCTGGTATTGACCCACGCCGATCGATTTCGGTTCAATCTTGACGAGTTCTGCCAGCGGGTCCTGTAGACGACGGGCAATGGAAACGGCACCACGGAGTGAGACATCCAGTTGCGGGAATTCTCGCGCCGCCAATTCGGAGGCGGAGTAAACCGATGCCCCGGCTTCGGAAACCACCAGCTTGGTGAGCTTTAGTTCCGGGAACTGCTTGATCACATCCTGAACCAGTTTGTCGGTCTCGCGACTCGCCGTGCCATTGCCAATGGCAACCAGGCTAACACCATGTTTTTTAGCCAAAGCAGCAACCGTCGTCATGCTGCCAGCCCAGTCGCGACGGGGCTCATGGGGGTAGATCGTTTCGGTATCCAGCAGTTTGCCGGTAGCATCCACAATGGCCAGTTTGCAGCCGGTCCGGATGCCGGGGTCGATGCCCATGGTGACGTGTTGACCGGCTGGTGCAGCCAGAAGCAAATCTTTGAGATTCTTGCCGAAAATGCGGATGGCCTCTTCTTCGGCATGTTCGCGCAGCTGGCCAATCAAATCCAGTTCCAGATGCAAGGCGAGTTTGACGCGCCAGGTCCAGCGCACCGTGTCGTTCAGCCATTTGTCGGCAGGGCGGTTGTGCTGTTTGATGCCAAAGCGACTGGCGATGCGTTGCTCACAGGGGTTCGGTGCGGTCGAAGGTGTCTCCTGATCCAGTTCGCTGTCGAGGACAAGCGAGACCTGCAGGAAACCTTCGTTACGACCGCGCAAGAGGGCGAGTGCACGGTGTGACGGCATGGCGTTGAGTGGCTCGTGGAAGTCAAACCAGTCGCGAAACTTGGCGCCTTCGTTCTCTTTACCTTCGATGACTTTCGAGCGGACCATGCCATGCTCGTTCAGGTATTCGCGCAACTGGCCGACCAGCTCAGGGTCTTCGGCAAAGCGCTCCATCAGAATCTGGCGTGCGCCGTCCAGTACCGCCTTGGCATCCGCAAAACCGGCATCGGTGTTCAGAAACTTCTCAGCCTCGGTTTCCGGAGTGAGTTCCGGGTTAGCGAGTAGGGCATCGGCCAGCGGTTCTATACCGGCTTCACGGGCGATTTGCGCCTTGGTGCGGCGTTTCTGCTTATACGGCAGGTACAGATCTTCCAGACGCTGCTTCGTTTCTGCCGCCTCGATATCCGCTTTGAGTTCAGGCGTTAGTTTGCCCTGTTCTTCAATGCTGGCGAGGATTGCTCTGCGACGGTCTTCCAGCTCACGCAGATAGGTCAGCCGCTCCTCCAGGGTGCGGAGCTGGGTATCATCCAACCCTCCGGTGACTTCTTTCCGGTAACGGGCAATAAAGGGCACCGTGGCACTTTCATCCAGGAGTTGTATGGCGGCCAGTACCTGGGTTGTTTTGACATTCAGTTCGCTGGCAATGGTGTCTTCAATCGTCTGGGGCATGGCAAATCAAGGGAGGTTCAATAGGAAACACCGACCCGCTCGTCGGTGGCGTCAAATCATGCGTTGAGAGAAATTACTGTGCCGCCTCGGTCAGCCAGAGGCACTTGCCGCCAGACTCCTTCTGGATCTGTTCCAGGACACGCTGATGGGCTTCAAGGTCTACTTCCGGAGTCGTAATGGCTTTTAACTGGCTAAGCCGTGTGGCATCGTTACTGAATGCCAGGCTCTGCGCCGATTCTTCAAAGACCATGGCCAGCCCGTCCTGGCCACGGGTCATCATCAGATAGACCTCGGCCAGCAGTTCGGCATCAAGCAGGGCGCCGTGCAGATTACGGTGCGAGTTATCGATTTCAAGACGTTCGCACAGGGCATCTAGGCTGTTACGTTTGCCCGGGTAGTTGTCGCGCGCCATTTTGAGGGTATCGGTGACACTGCCACAGAAACTGGTGACGGGGGATTTGCCCAGAAGCTCCAGTTCCGCATTCAGAAAACCCACGTCAAACGGGGCATTGTGAATGACCAGTTCGGCCCCATCGATGAAATCAAGAAAGCTATCAACAATATCGGCGAAGCGGGGCTTGTCGGCCAGAAACTCGCTGGAGATGCCGTGTACCGCTTGCGCCCCTTCATCAATCTCCCGGTCCGGATTGATGTACTGATGGAAATGGCGGTTGGTCAGCCGACGGTTAACGACTTCGACGCCCGCCACCTCAATGATGCGGTGCCCCTGGCGTGGATCAAGTCCGGTCGTTTCCGTATCGAGGATTATCTGGCGCATATCAATTCCGTGATGAGCTAACGATTTTACAGGCTTTGCAGTTCATCTATGCCCTGGTTGGCCAAAGCATCGGCCTGTTCGTTTTCCGGGTGGCCGGCATGGCCTTTCACCCAGTGCCAACTCACGTCGAACTGGGCGGCCAGGAGATCCAGCTGTTGCCAGAGGTCGGCATTTTTGACGGGCTTCTTGTCGGATGTTTTCCAGCCATTACGCTTCCAGCCGTGAATCCATGACACCATGCCCTGTTGCACATATTTAGAGTCGGTATGGATCTCGACAGGGATGCTGCGGTCACGTTTCAGTGCCGAAAGACCGGCAATCACCGCCATCAGCTCCATACGGTTGTTGGTCGTAGCCGCTTCCCCGCCATGTAAGGTTTTCTCATGGCCCTTGTAACGCATCAATACGCCCCAGCCTCCGGGACCCGGGTTGCCCCGACAGGCACCATCGGTATAAAGGTAAACGGCTTGGGGTGTTTCTTTTGTGGTGTGTGCGGTCATGACTTGCGACTCTGTTGTTCGGTGACAAGCGTGGCCTTGCGGGCTAGCTTCTGTTCTTTGCTCAGCCAGTTCGGGGTCAGCAGGGTCATTCCGGGGATACGCTTGATGGCCATCAGGGCATAGCAGGCACCGGCAAAGCCCCACCAGCGGTCACCCGCCCGGTCCAGCCATTTCAGATGAGACAGCTGGCGCTCGTTGCCGCAGGGCGGGGCGTAGCAGCCAAACTGACCCCGTGATACATCGAAATCCAGCAATTTCAGCCAATCCTTGAGGCGGTGAACCGAGAGGTAATGGCCTGGCCACGGAAAAGCGGTTCTGCCTGGCGTGCAAGCGTGACTGATGCTATTACGCACCCCCCAGATCGAGAGGGGATTCAACCCGAAAACCAGCAGCTGACCCTCCGGACGGAGCACCCGGTGCGCTTCACGTAAAACCTGGTGGGGATGACTATGAAATTCTAGGAGATAAGGGAGAACTAGCAGATCCAGACTGTCGGCATCGAAGGGGAGCGCCGCCGGGTCAGCCATCGTGCCCAGGGGAGTATTCCCCGAGGAGGCCAGCGGGCCGTAATCGTCCGGAGTCTGGCATCGAAAGCGGTGCTGAATCCGGTTACGCGCCAGAAGATCCAGGGTGCTGCAGCCGATCTGGGCTGCCTGCAACCCGAAGACGTCCGGGAGCATGGCATCGGCCGTCTCCAGAGACCACTGCGCCATATAGCGACCTGCTGGCGTCAGAAACCAGTCGGCTCGGGTGGTTGGCGTTGGGGTGTTTGACATCCTGCTCGGCTTGGGGAAAATCAGGTCTCTATTTTACCTTGCCCCGCTGAAGGACCTTGATGATGTCCGGCTCATCCGCTTGTCACCTTGTTTCTCAACCGGTCGAGATGGATCACGGTGGATTTGTCGTGACCGGTCTCCCGGCCTTTAACGACAACTTCATCTGGGTTATTCAGACCAGAGCAACTGATGCCACTGCGCAGACCGTGGTGGTTGACCCTGGGGACGCGGGGCCAGTTATCGATTATTGCGTGCGCCAGGCACGGGTGCCGGATCAGATCTGGCTGACCCATCATCACGCGGATCACAGTGGTGGCGTGGCCGAGCTAGTGGCGTGGGCAAAAACCCGGGGAACACTTCTGCAGGTGCTCGGCCCGGCGGGTGAATCGATTCCCGGTGTCACGCGTGCACTGGATGGTAGCGAAAAGCTTGCCATGGGCAATGACCTGGTGGTTCGCGTGTTATCACTCCCCGGACACACTCGCGCGCATCTGGGATATCTCATCGAACCGTCGGTGAGCATTGCACCACCGGCACTATTTTGTGGCGATGTGCTCTTTGGCCTGGGTTGCGGGCGTCTCTTTGAAGGCACGGCCGCCCAGATGGCGGCATCGCTTGATCAGATCCGGAGTCTGCCTGCCGATACCCGCATCTACTGCGCCCATGAGTACACCGCTATGAATCTGCCCTTTGCCCTGGCAGTGGATCCGGATAACACGGTGTTAAAGGGTCGCGCCCAAGAGATCATGCAGCGGCGTCAAAAGGGCGACGGTACGGTGCCGTTGCTTTTAAGCGAGGAGCTGACAACGAATCCCTTTTTGCGGTGTGACGAACCCGCCTTGCGGGAAGCAGCCATGCTGCCTGAAAGCGCTTCGCCCGTTGAGGTGTTTGCCCGGTTACGTGAGATGCGCAATACCTTCAAATCGCGCTGAAAGCACACGGGATTAGTAAAGCTGGTACCAGGGTTTGCTGCGCTGGATACCCTGGGTAAGGAAGCGGCTGTTCGGGTAGTTGTGGCGGAGAATCCGATCGCTATCCGCTTGCAGGTCAGGTAGGCCAAGCTGGCCGTAGCTGTAGGACATGACGGCCAGCGCCTCTTCGACGGCGGGTGCATCGGGGTAATAACGAACCACTTCCTGCGCACGGTTAGCCGCAGCCAGCCAGGCGCCGCGCCGGACGTAGAAGTTGGCAACATGCAGCTGGTGAGAAGCGAGGGCATTCACCAGATAGATCATGCGTTGAGCCGAGTCGTCACGATACTTACTGTTCGGGAAGTTGTCGTAGAGGTAGCGGAAGGCCAGAAAGGATTCGCGCATGCTCTTCGGGTCACGTTCGGTCGGATCCTGTTGCATCACGTAACCGCCGTAGCCCAGATCTTCATTGAACCCGATCATGCCCTTCAGATAGTAGACGTAATCCAGGTTGGGATGGTTTGGGTGCAGCTTGATGAAGCGGTCTGCCGCCGCATTGGCTTCGGCGGGTTCATTGGCCTTGTAATGGGCGTAGGCGGTTTCAATTTGTGCCTGTTGGGCATAGGTACCGTAAGGGTAGCGCGCTTCCAGCTTTTCGTAGAACTTGACCGCCTGCTCGTAGTTACCCTCGTTCAGAGACTCCTTGGCCGTCGTGTATAGCTTGTTGGCTGACCAGCCCTTGGTAGGGTCGGTGTCATCCTGGAACATGGCACATCCACCCAGTGCCAGCACAATCAGGCTGATCAGAAGGGGCTTTCTGGATGTTGCGTTTAGGAGAGGCTGCAGCATGTGCGAAGGAAAGGTCGTGAAGCATGGTCGATCGGGTGGATACCGGCTAGACTACGCGTCATGAAAACGTTGCCTGAAGCCCGTGAACCCCTCGAAATCATGCTGCCCGAGGCACTCGATGATCTGGATGAGAATGGCGCAGATGATAGCACGCTGTCGCTGATCGCCGTTGGGGGCGGCCGCCTGGATCAGGTGCTTGCCGACATGATTCCCGAACACTCCCGAAATCGTCTGCAGCAGTGGATCAAAGCAGGCCGGGTATCGGTTGAAGGCGCGGCGATCACCGAGCCCAAGCACAAAATCTATGGCGGGGAGTCGCTTGTGGTGCAGGTGGATGCACAACTGACCGATGCCGAAGCGGGCAAGTTTCTACCCGAAGCCATGGATCTGCCGATCGTCTACGAGGATGAACACATCCTCGTCATCAATAAACCGCCCGGTCTGGTGGTTCATCCGGCGGCCGGAAACTGGCAGGGCACACTGCTTAATGGCCTGCTGGCGCATGATCCGGTCTTTACCCATCTCCCGCGCGCTGGCATTGTGCACCGCCTGGATAAAGACACCTCGGGTCTCATGGTTGTAGCCAAGACCCTGCAAGCGCATACCCATCTGATCCGTCAGTTGCAGGCCCGTTCGGTCAAGCGCCTCTACCGCGCCATCGTTTGCGGGGTGCCGCGCGTCGATGGCACCGTCAATGCGCCCATTGGACGGGACACCCGTCAGCGCACCCGGATGGCTGTCAGTAGCCAGGGCAAGGAAGCCATCACCCATTACCGCCTGCTGGAAATGTTCCCCGGATGCAGCCTCGTTGAGTGCGCCCTTGAGACTGGGCGTACCCACCAGATCCGGGTGCATATGGCGCACCTCGGGCACCCGCTAGTCGGGGATAGCACCTACCTGGGGGGGCGTCGTCACCCCTTACCGGAACCGGCTGCACACTTCGGACGCCAGGCGCTCCATGCCCGCCAGTTGGGCCTGATTCACCCGGCCACCGGGGAGCCCATGCGCTGGACTGCCCAGGCACCGGCCGACATGTCGACCCTGCTCGAAGATCTTCGCGATCTAGCCGCCGATGCCTGATCGGGAGCAGAGGGGTTCAGGAGTACCGGTAGAGCCGGTATGTTTCGTCCCGGACTGGGCCATCCCGCCCGGCGTTTGTGCCCTACAAACCGAGCGCGGCGAGGGGGCAGTTGGGGCAGGACCCTATGGGGGTTTCAACCTGGGTGACCACGTTGGTGATGATGCCGGTCGTGTCCGGTCAAACCGTCATGCGCTCAGTCGCGCCCTGGGCATTGAACCTGTCTGGCTTAATCAGGTGCATGGAACCTCGGTCTGCAATCTGGACACGATGCCAGACGGCACCCCGGAGGCGGATGCGGCCGTTAGTCAGCGGCCGGGCGTGGCTTGCGCCATCATGACAGCCGATTGCCTGCCAGTGCTCATCGCAGACCGCCATGCCCGAGTGATCGGGGCGGCCCATGCCGGTTGGCGGGGGCTGGCCGGCGGGGTGCTTCAGTCGCTTCTTCATGCCATGACCCGCGTGCCGGGCGTGAGTCCCCGGGATCTGACCGTCTGGCTGGGGCCGGCCATCGGACCGACGGCCTTCGAGGTCGGATTCGAGGTGCGTGATGTCTTTATCGCGCAGACGGCTGCACATGCAGCCAGCTTCATGCCGCACCCGGAGCGCCCGTCGAAACTCCTGGCCGATTTACCGGCCTTGGCGTTGCGCATCCTGCAGGATGCGGGGGTTGAGGCCATTACACCCAGTCACTTATGTACGGTGAGGCTGGGGGAACGTTTCTACTCCTACCGGCGTGACGTGGTTACGGGTCGTATGGCTTCGCTGATCTGGCTGGATAGTAGGGCTCGGTGAGTCCGCAGACCAGCCTATAATGTCGAACCTTGCCGTTGCCCCCACAGAATCATGACACTCTCCCCGCTGACCTGGATCGTTCTGATGTGCCTGACCGGCGCGCTTGCCAGCACGGTGGTCGCGGTCGTCGTATCCTGGGCATCGCATCCGCGCATCGTGCCGGTCATGGTGTCCTATGCGATTGGCGCCATGCTTGGCGCTGTTTTTCTGGATCTACTGCCGCATGCCCTTGAACATGCTGCCCATGTCGACGACATCCTTATGGTGGTGCTTGGCGGCATCCTGTTTTTCTTTCTCCTCGAAAAGCTGGTGCTCTGGCGCCATTGCCACGAGCACCATTGCGAGGCGCATGAGCATCCTGCGCACACCCATAGCCAACGTGCTTCCGGCTGGCTAATTCTTCTCGGTGATGTGGTTCACAATTTTGTCGATGGCATCCTGATTGCCGCCGCCTTCATGGGGGGGGTCGAAATCGGGATCGTCACGGCGATTGCCATCATCGCCCACGAAATTCCGCAGGAAACGGGAGATTTCGTGATCCTCATTCACTCGGGCTTTAGTCGTGCCAAGGCCATCCTGCTCAACCTACTGGCCAGTCTGGCCACGCTCATCGGTGCTGTGCTGGCCTATGCGCTGTTCTCGGGTCTGGCGCTCTGGGTCCCTTTCATGCTGGCGCTCGCCGCGTCTAGTCTGATCTACGTGTCCGTGGCCGATCTCATTCCCGGCCTGCATAAGCGGGCAGAGCTCAAGGCCACCGTCTTGCAGCTGGCCATGATTCTTCTGGGCGTTCTGTCGATACAGGGCGTGCAATGGTTGATCGGAGGTAGTCACACATGATGAACTTTCAAACGCCTTTCTGGTCCGGTGCGCAGGGCATCAAGGATTTGCCGGCGCAGATCGAGGCGCTCACCAAAACCTTCCAGCAGTTTCTACAGCACCAGATGCCTGAGGGTTCACCTGTCTCTCTGGAGAAGCTGACACCGCCCATCGATAAGATGCAGCCGCTAGTGGCCGAACTAATCGAAACTCATCAGAAGCTCTGGGGCCAGATCCTCAATCGCTCCAAGGATGCCGAGACGGCGCCGGTGGTGCCCGAAGTATCCCGTGACCGCCGCTTCTCTTCGGACGTCTGGTCATCGAGCCCGGTTTACGATTACCTCCGCCAGGCCTATCTCCTCAATAGCCGTTTTCTGACACAGCTGGCCGATGTGCTGCCCACCGAAAACGCCAAGGAAGCGGCGCGCGTTCGCTTTCTGACCAACCAGTTTGTCGATGCCCTGTCGCCCAGTAACTTTGCGGCCACCAACCCCGAAGTCATCCAGAAGGCGCTGGCTACGGAAGGCAAATCCATCACCGAGGGGATTAACAATCTTCTGAAAGATCTGGCCAAGGGTCGCATCAGCACCACGGACGAAACTGCTTTTGAAGTGGGTAAGAATCTGGCGACCACCCCCGGTGCTGTCGTATACGAAAACGAACTGATTCAGCTCATACAGTACGCGCCCCTCACGGCCAAAGTCGGCAAGCAGCCGCTTTTGATTACGCCGCCCTGTATCAACCGCTTCTACATCATGGATCTGCAGCCGGAATCCTCACTGGTGCGTTTTGCGGTTGAATCCGGGCATACGGTATTCCTGATTTCCTGGAAGAACCCGGGGCAGGCGGAAGCCAAACGGACTTGGGACGACTATCTCGAGTTGGGGCCCTTGTCGGCCATACCGGTTGTCCAGCAGATCAGCGGCAGCAAAAAGATGAACATGCTGGGCTTCTGCGTCGGGGGCACCTTGTTATCTTCCGCGCTGGCCGTGCTGGCGGCACGCCACGAGCAACCCGCAGCATCACTGACCCTGCTGACCACCATGCTCGATTTTGCCGATACCGGCGAGATCGACCTGTTTATCGACGAGGCCTCAGTGGCTGGCCGTGAAGCCTCGATCGGGCAGGGCGGGCTGCTCGAAGGCCGCGAGCTGGCCACCATGTTCTCGTCGCTCCGACCCAATGATCTGGTCTGGCCCTATGTTTCTGGCAACTACCTATTGGGAAATACGCCGCCAGCCTTCGATATCCTCTACTGGAACGCCGACTCGACCGGCTTGCCGGGTCCTATGGCCTGCTGGTACCTGCGCAACACCTACCTCGAGAATAAACTGCGGGTGCCCGGGGCGGTTAGGGTGTGCGGTGAAAAAATCGACCTGGGTCAGATCAAGGCACCGACCTATCTGCTCGCTACCCGTGAAGACCATATCGTGCCCTGGCAGACGGCCTATCTGGTGACCCGTCTGCTGCCCGGACCACACCGTTTTGTGCTCGGTGCCAGCGGCCATATTGCCGGGGTCATCAACCCGGCATCTAAGAACCGCCGGAACTACTGGGTAGACGGCGATCAGGCGGCCGATGCCACCCGCTGGCTGGAAACAGCCCAATCGCAACCGGGCAGCTGGTGGAATGACTGGGCGGCCTGGTTAGAGGGCTTCAAGGGCGGAGAAAAGGCTGCGCCTAAGGTGCCGGGATCCAAAGACTTCGCTGCCATCGAACCGGCTCCCGGACGATACGTCAAAGCCCGCTGATTCCTGCAGCAGCATCCCCGTGACAATCGAGAAACAATTGTTGCGGTGCGGAATGAGTCGGGATACACTAAGGGCAACGTGGGTATTCGGTGCATGCGCCTGAATCCCTGCCTTATCTGATTTCTCCTGCTTATTTCCTTATTCCTCCCCGAAAGGATTCTTCATGACTCAGCACATCGCATTCATCACCGGCGCCATGGGTGGCCTCGGCACCGCTTTCTGTCAGGCTTTTGACAAGGCCGGTTACAAAGTGGTCGCTGCCTATCACCCCGAATTCGACGATAAGGATGCCTGGCTGGCTGAGCAGAAGGCCGAAGGTTTCACCAATTTCATTCCGGTTGCATGCGATGTCGGTAACTACGAATCGTGCGTCGCCGCTGCGGCTGAAGCTGAAAAGCTGGCCGGTGGCGTGGTTGATGTGCTGGTTAACAATGCCGGCATTACCCGTGACAAGTTCTTCACCAAGATGGACAAGGGTCAGTGGGATGCTGTGATCAACACCAACCTGAACAGCGTATACAACGTGACGCAGCCGTTCGCCGCCAAGATGGCCGAAAAGGGCTGGGGCCGTGTGATCAACATTTCGTCGGTCAACGGCGTCAAGGGTCAGGCTGGTCAGACCAACTACTCGGCCGCCAAGGCTGGTGTGATCGGTTTCACCAAAGCCCTGGCCGCTGAAATGGCCACCAAGGGTGTAACCGTAAACGCCATTACCCCGGGTTACGTGGCTACCAAGATGGTCATGGCCATCCGTGAAGACATTCTGCAAAGCATCGTCGACACCGTTCCGATGAAGCGCCTGGCCAAGCCGGAAGAAATCGCGGGTCTGGCCGTTTACCTGGCCTCGGACCTGGCCGGTTTCATCACCGGTGCCACCATGAACATCAATGGCGGTTTGTACTACCAGTAATTGTTACTTCATCGCGGTGCAGCGGCAGCATATGCCAATTGCATCTCTTTGATTTAAAAGCCCTGCCGGGTTTTACTCGGCAGGGCTTTTGGTTTTATAATGCATTGCAAAATATGTAACGCCGCTTGATTTGTCCAACGAAACCGAATTTTTTGTTCAAGGCCAGACGCATGTCCGAATCGCAACGTTTGATCAAGAAGTACCCGAATCGCCGTTTGTACGACACCCGTACGAGTGCTTACATCACGCTGGCCGATATCAAGGAACTGGTGCTGCAGCACGAAAACTTTACCGTTGTTGACGCCAAGACCGGTGACGATCTGACGCGCGCCATCCTGCTCCAGATTATTCTGGAAGAAGAGAGCGGCGGCGTGCCGATCTTCAGCAGCGAGGTGCTGTCGCAAATGATCCGCTTCTACGGCAACGCCATGCAGTCGGTGCTGGGTCAGTACCTGGAAACCAACATGAAGGCCTTTGTCGACTTCCAGAAGAAGATGCAGGGCAATAGCAACAGCAGCGATCTCTGGTCCCAGTTCCTCAACTTCCAGGGGCCGGCCATGCAGACCCTGATGTCGACCTATATGGATCAGAGCCAGAAGATGGTTCAGAACATGCAGACGCAGATTCAATCGCAGGCGCGTAACATGTTCCAGGGAATGAACTTCCCGCAGGGTGGAAAGGGCTGATTGTTCAGTCACCCCGCAACATGGCCCTTCGGGGCCTTTTTTGTTGAAAGAGAATAATGAGCCCGGTTCCCAGCAATCTGATCTTCGTTGGTCTTCCCGGTTCGGGTAAATCGACGATCGGCGCCCAGGTGGCGCAGTTAGTGGGTTACCGGTTTCTTGATACCGATCGTCTGATTGAAGAGGCCACCGGCCGGTTGTTGCAACAGATCGTTGACAGTGATGGGGCGCAACGGTTGCGCGCCATTGAGGCCGAGGTCGTTTCCGCGCTCGACGTCAACGACACGGTCATCGCCACCGGCGGCAGTGTGGTCTATCACGAATCGACCATGCACCACCTCCAATCCCTGGGCCCCATCATCTATCTACGCGCCAGCGAAGAAACGATTCTCGAACGGATTGGGGATTACAGCCAGCGTGGTATTGCCCGGTTGCCGGGGCAATCGATCGCCAGTGTTATCGAAGAGCGCTTACCGCTCTATGAGCGCTATGCCAATGTTGTCGTTGATGTCGATGGGTTGACGGAACAGCAGGTCATGGCGGCCTGCGTGGCCGTTGTCGAATCGCAAGGGCCTCGCTAGCAAGGGCGTATCAGATCCTGCGCAGCGCCATATGCGCCGAGATAATGGCTGAAATATGCTCCCGGTAAATGTCGGTTTGCTGGCCCGACAGAATGGCGCGTAAGGTGCCACGGGCAAACGCCAGGGTGTCGAGCGCCATCAGTAGTGGATCGAGTCCGGCTTTGAGTTCCTTGCGCTCGGCCGCCGAGCGATACAGCCGTTCAAAGGACGACAGAATATCCGTGCAGGGTTCGGTAATGACCTGGAGCGCTTCGTGGAATTCCTCGACGTATTCACAACGCAGCAAAATGATCTCGAAGGTTTCTCGCGCTGCCACATTGCCGAGCAGGGCAGAGAAGAGACTTTGCAGATAACGGCCAATTGCGTCCAGTGGCGGTTCGCGGGCGACTAATAATTCCTGTAGCCGGTCGAATTCGCTGGTGTAGGTCTGTTTGACGGCAAGAAAGAGCTCTGCCTTGTTGGTAAAGTGCCAGTAGACTGCACCACGCGTGACGCCGGCCGCTTTGGCGACTTTGTCGAGCGTGGAGCGGTTGACGCCTTCCGCATGAAACACGCGCCGGGCCGCATCAATAATCCGGGCTCGGGTAGCAAGGGCGTCTTCTTTGGTTTTGCGGGCCATGGCTGATTCGGCGTTTCTGGTCGAAAGTGGCTAGGTCAGGAATGGGCGGATTATAGATCAATATACATACATCCGGAAATGTATATAATGATCGGCTCTGCTCAATTCGCAAAATACTGTACAAGTCATGCCAGTGAATTCGCCCAATCAAGCGCCGCCCCGTATCAGAGTCTGGTTGAATCAACGTCTGCAGGCACTGGCACCGCACTGCAGGAAGCTGGCTGATCAGCCGGCCTGCCAGAAATTGATCGGCGTGTGGCAGTGTCAGTGGCAGGAACATCGGCGCCGCACCTGGGTGGTGGGTAGTCTCATCGTGCTGGCGATTGTGCTCTGGAACGGCTGGAGTTACTGGCAGAAGATGCCCAAGGCGCCGCCGCCGATTCCAGTGACGCTTCTGGTTGCGGAACCGACAACGGTACCGAATGTGATTGAAGTGATGGCGCAGGCCGAAGGTGCCAAGGAAACCGAAGTACGTGCGCGCGTGGGCGGTATTCTGGTCAAGCGTCTGTATGAAGAAGGGCAACGTGTTGAAGCCGGCCAGCCGCTGTTCCAGATCGATCCGGATCAGTACCGGATCAAACTGGAAGAGGCCCAGGCGCGTGCCACACAGACCACCCGAGAAGCGGCGCGTCTGAAAAAACTCTATGCCCAGCAGGCGGTGAGCCGTAAGGAAATGGATGATGCCGTTTCGGCCGATGAAATGGCGCAGGCCAGTCTGAAGGCGGCTCGACTTAATCTGGAGTGGAGCACCGTGACCGCCCCGGTGGCGGGCATTGCCGGCCGCGCACAACGTTCCGAAGGGAACCTGATGACCACCAGCAGCGATGGCAGTCTGCTTACTGTGATTCATCAGGTGAACCCGATCTGGGTGCGTTTCGGTTTGTCGGATACGGATACTGCCGGCTTGCCGGGCGGGCGTCTGGATCCCGCGGTTGAGACATCGGTTGAAGTGATTCTGGCCGACGGCACCGTCTATCCGGAAACGGGAGTGATTAATTTCCAGGCCTCTTTCATTGACCCCAGGCTGGGCACACAGCAGCTGCGAGCCACTTTTGCCAATCCGGAAGGCCAGCTGTTGCCAGGTCAGTTTTTGCGTGCCCGTATCAGTACCGGCAAACTCGAAAACGTTTATCGTCTGCCACAGGCAGCCGTGGTGCAATCGGAAAAGGGCCACATGGTCTGGATCATGGGTGAGGGCGGCAAAGTTGTCCCCACGCCGGTAACGCCCGGTTTCTGGATAGACAAGGACTGGATCATTCTCGGTGGCCTGCAGCCGGGGATGCAGATCGTGACCGATAACATCATCAAGATCCGTCCTGGCGTAATGGTCATGCCGGCGCCGGCAAATCCACCGGTAGCGGCTGCACCTGCGGCCCGGTCAGGCAAATAAGGAACGTCGATCGTGTTTTCGCGTTTCTTCATTCACCGGCCGATCTTCGCCACCGTCATCTCGATTGTGATTGTGCTGGCCGGTCTGGCGGCCGGCCGTGTGCTGCCAATTTCGCACTATCCGGATATCGCTCCGCCTACGGTGATCGTGTCTGCCAACTACCCCGGTGCATCGACCGAGACCCTGATTCGTACCGTCGCCGGACCGATCGAAGAACAGCTATCCGGTGTGGAGAATCTGCTGTACTTCAGTTCTACTGCGGCCTCCAATGGTGCGCTCACCATTACAGCGACCTTTGAAGTCGGCACCAATGTCGATATGGCCACGGTCAACGTCAACAACCGTGTCAAGATTGCCGAGCCCCGTCTTCCCGATGTCGTGCGGCAATTCGGGGTGACGGTACAGAAACGCTCGAATGACATCCTGCTCGTTTCCACCATTACCTCGCCGGACAATAGTCGCTCGGCGCTGTATCTCTCCAACTACGTGCTCATCAATATTCTGGATGAACTCAAGCGCCTACCGGGGGTAGGCGATGCCCAGATTTTCGGCGCCAAAGACTACTCGATGCGGATCTGGCTCCGGCCGGACAGAATGGCGCAACTGGGTATAACTACCAGCGATATTGCAACGGCCATTAATGCCCAGAACAAGCAGAATGTGGCTGGCAAGATTGGTCAGGAACCGGCCCTCGAAGGCCAGCAACTGACCTATACCGTTACGGCCAAGGGCCGCCTGACAACGCCAGAAGCCTTCGGGGATATCGTTATCCGTTCCCAGGGGCCGGCGGGTACATTGCGCCTCAAAGACGTGGCACGTATCGAGCTGGGCGCGGCGAATTACGATGCCAACACACGTCTGTTGGGCAATCCGGTCGCGAGCGTGGGTATTTTTCTGCAATCCGGGGCCAATGCCCTGGAAACCGCGGATCGGGTGCGGGCTAAACTGGAAGAGCTGAAAAAACGTTTCCCCGATGGGGTGGATTACGTCATTCCTTTTGATACCACCCGTTTTGTGAATGCCTCGATCCGCGAGGTGGTGAAGACCCTATTCGAAGCCATGCTGCTGGTGGCGATCGTTGTTTTCGTATTCCTGCAGAACTGGCGTGCCACACTGATTCCGCTGCTGGCCGTGCCCGTGTCGCTGATCGGGACTTTTGCCGGTCTGTGGGTCTTCGGCTTCTCGATCAATACACTGACGCTCTTTGCCATGGTGCTGGCCATCGGTATCGTGGTCGATGACGCCATCGTGGTGCTTGAGAACGTCGAGCGCCTGATGCACGAACGCCGTTTGCCGCCCAAGCAGGCGGCCGTCGAAGCCATGAAAGAGGTTTCCGGTGCGGTTGTGGCCATCGTGCTGGTGCTTAGTGCGGTGTTTGTGCCGGTAGCATTCCTGGGTGGTATTGCGGGCAAGCTGTATCAGCAGTTTGCCGTGACGGTGGCCATTGCTGTGGCGCTCTCGGGTCTGGTGGCGCTGACGCTGACGCCGGCGTTATGCGGTGTGCTTCTCAAAACCAAGCATGAGGACCCGCCCGAGTTTTTCAGGCCCTTTAATGAAGGCTTCCAGACGTTCACGCAGCGCTATCTCGATCTCGTGCGTAAAACACTGGACCACAAACGTATTGGTGTGGCGGTTTTTGGTGCCGTTATCGTGGCCTGTCTGTTCCTCTACCGCATGGTGCCGGGTGGCTTTGTGCCGCCCGAAGATCAGGGCTATCTGATCAGCGCGCTCATGTTGCCGGATGGCGCCAGCCTGCAGCGGACCGAACAGGCGGGCCAGAAATTCCAGGAGGCCGTGGTTAAAAATGCGGCCGTCGATAAGGTTTTTGTGATTGCCGGTAACGATATCGTGGGCGGCGGTATGCGCGCCAATGCCGGCACCGTCTTTATTCCTCTCAAGGACTGGTCCGTCCGGGAAACCGATGCCAATACACTGGCCAAAATGTTTACCGGTCTGGGCATGACGCTGCGTGATGGCATGGCGCTCGTTTTTAACCCGCCGGCGATTCGCGGCATCGGTTCAGCGGGTGGCTTTGAATTTTATGTACAGGCCCGAAACAATCCCTCGGTCGTCGATCTGGCCAAGGTGTCCGGTGGCTTGATTGAAGCGTTGAAGCAGCGGCCAGAACTGACGGGGATCAATACCTTCTTCCGACCCACGTCCCCCCAGCTTTATGTCGAAGTCGACGAAGCCAAAGCCATATCACTGGGCATTACTGTTGCCGATGTCTACCAGAGTCTGCAGGCCACCATGGGCAGCCTCTACGTGAACGACTTCAACCTGAGTGGACGTACCTATCGGGTGCAGATGCAGGCAGATGCCCCGTATCGTGCGCGCCCCAATGATCTTGGCCAGATTTACGTGCGTGCCGATAACGGCGCCATGGTGCCGGTCTCAGCGCTGATCAAAACGACGTCACTGGTCGGCCCGGAGCAGCTGGAACGTTTCAATGGCTATCTGTCGGCCAAGATCCTCGGTAACGGCCAACCCGGCGTCAGCTCCGGTGATGCCATCAACATCGTTAAAACCGTTGCGGAAGCCACATTGCCGCAGGGGTACGAACTCGCCTGGTCCGGACAGGCCTATCAGCAGATCCGTGCAGGCAACACCTCCGGCATTGCTTTTGTCTTTGGTATCGTCATGGTTTTCCTGATTCTGGCAGCGCAGTATGAGCGCTGGTCTTTGCCGCTGGCGGTGATTCTCGGTGTGCCGTTTGCGCTCTTTGGCGCATTGCTGGCGGTCTTTCTGCGCGGCATGCCCAACGACATCTATTTCCAGATTGGCCTGGTGGTTCTGGTGGGCTTGTCCGCCAAGAATGCGATTCTGATTGTGGAGTTCGCAGCGCAGAAACGTGCCGAAGGCTTCAGCGTCTACGATGCGGCCATGCAGGCCGCCCGTTTGCGTTTCCGACCCATCGTCATGACATCGCTGGCGTTCATTCTCGGCGTGTTTCCGCTGGTCATTTCCAGTGGTGCCGGTTCGGCGGCCCGCCGCTCGATGGGAACCGGGGTCTTTGGCGGCATGCTGGCAGCCACCTTTATTGCAACCATATTCATTCCGATGTTCTTCATGTGGCTGTCCGGGCGCCGGCGCAAGCGCGATCTTTTTCCAGGCGAAGCAATACAGGAGGTGAAGCATGACTGAGTCGGCATCCCCTGTGGCCTTGCGTTTTACGCTGCTGGCGGCATTGGTGATTGCGGGCTGTACCGTGGGTCCGGATTACGAGCGCCCTAAAATGGATCTGCCCGGCCAGTACAACGCCGAGGTACCGCAATCAACCCCCGCCTCGCAAAAAGCTCCCGTCGAGATCCGCCAGGACTGGTGGACACTGTTTGATGATCCGGAGCTGAATCGTCTCGAGTCTCTGGCGTTGGCCAATAACGCCGACCTGCAGATTGCCGTGGCCCGTATCGCTCAGGCGCAGGGATTGGCATTGCAGGCTGGTGCCGCCCAGTATCCGAGCCTGTCGCTCGAGGGCAGTGGCACACGCTCATCCCAGGGGGCGGCGGCATCGCCTAGTGGTATTGATTATCTCGATAGTAACTATCAGGGGTCTGCCGGATTCTCCTATGAGATCGATCTCTGGGGAAAGATCCGACGTTCCGTTGAGTCTGCCGATGCACAGCTCAAGGCCAGCGTCTTTGATCGCGATAGCGTGCGTCTGGTTATGGAGGGGAGTGTCGCCAAGGCGTATATCAACCTGCGCACACTGGATGCGCAGATCAAGGTGACAGAGAGCTCGATCCATACCCGTCGCGAAACGCTGCGTATCGCCCAGGCCAAACTGGCGGGCGGGCTGGTGTCCCCGCTCGACATCAATCAGGCCAGAGCCACGCTGGCCAGTCTGCAGGCCGCCCAGTCCGAGCTTGTGCGCCAGCGGGCGATTGTGCAGAACCAGCTGGCTGTTCTGACCGGGGTGCTGGATCTGAAGATCCCGGCCAGTGGACTGGGTGCGTTGCCGGTGCCGCCGATGCCACCCGCGGGTGTGCCCTCGGAATTGCTGGAAGGGCGCCCCGATATCCGCAAAGCCGAAGAGCAGCTGGTGTCGGCGAATGCACAGATTGGCGTTGCCAAAGCCAATTTCTTCCCATCGTTTTCGCTTACCGGCCTGTACGGTGCACAAAGTCTGGGCTTCAGCAACTTTCTATCCGCTGGTGGTTCGGTCTGGGCCGCAACGCTGGGGGTGACGCAACCGCTGTTTACCGGCTGGCTGTTGACCGGTCAGCTCGACACGGCGAAGGGTAAACAGCAGGAGGCTCTGGGTAACTACATCCGGACCGTCCGTGTGGCCTTTGCCGAAGTGGGTGATGCCATGACCTCCGTGCAACAGACCCGGGAGAGCGAGTCGCACCTGGCAACGCAGGTTGAGGCATCGACCAGGGCGCAGCAGATTGCCATCCTGCGTTACGAGGCAGGTTATGTCGATTATCTGACGGTGTTGGAGGCGCAGCGCGTCGCGAACGAAGCGAGTCTGGCGTATGCGCGCAATCGCGGGGGCCGCCTGCAGGCCAGCATCGATCTTTTCAGATCCCTCGGTGGCGGTTGGCAGCCGGAAATCAAAAAATAAGTAACCGGGGTTGGTAAAATATGACCCATGAAAAAGAAAATTGAAACACCCAGGGTTGGCATGGTCAGCCTGGGTTGCCCCAAAGCCACCGTCGACAGTGAAGGCATCCTCACACGCCTGCGTGCCGAAGGTTATCAGGTAGTCGGTGATTATGCCGGCGCCGATCTGGTCGTGGTGAATACCTGTGGTTTTATCGATTCAGCCGTCGAAGAATCGCTCGATGCTATCGGCGAAGCGCTGCGCGAAAATGGAAAGGTCATCGTCACAGGTTGCCTGGGCGCCCGCGAAGGGGTAGTGGAAACAGCCCACCCTGATGTGCTGGCGGTTACTGGCCCGCATGCTCTGGATGAGGTCATGTCGGTGGTGCATTCGCATCTGCCCATGCCGCACGACCCGTATACCGATCTGGTTCCGCCACAAGGTGTGCGGATTACGCCGAAGCACTATGCCTATCTGAAGATTTCCGAAGGGTGCAATCATCGCTGCACCTTCTGCATTATTCCCTCGCTGCGCGGCGACCTGGTTTCACGACCGATCGGCGATGTGCTCAAAGAAGCCGAAGCGCTGGCCAAGGCCGGGGTCAAGGAAGTGCTGGTCATTTCACAGGACACCAGCGCCTATGGGGTCGACGTTAAATACCGCACCGGCTTCTGGGAGGGCCGTCCGGTCAAAACGCAGCTCAAGGCCTTGTGCGAAGCGCTGGGCGAATTTGGCATCTGGGTTCGCCTGCATTACGTGTACCCGTATCCCAGCGTGGATGACATCATCCCGCTCATGGCCGAAGGCAAGATCCTGCCGTATCTCGACATTCCCTTCCAGCATGCCAGTCCGCGCATCCTCAAAGCGATGAAGCGACCGGCCTCGAGCGAGAATGTGCTCAAGCGTATCGCCGCCTGGCGCCAAATCTGCCCCGAACTGGTGATCCGGTCGACCTTCATCACCGGCTTCCCCGGTGAGACCGAAGCCGATTTTCAGGAACTACTGGGTTTCCTGGAAGCAGCCCAGCTCGATCGCGTGGGCGCCTTTGCCTACTCATCGGTCGACGGCGCAACTGCCAACGAACTACCCGATCCGGTACCGGAAGAGGAGCGCGAATCGCGCCGTGTTCGCCTCATGCAGTTCCAGTCTGATATCTCGGCCGAAAAGCTGGCGCAACGCATCGGCAACGAAGAGGTGATCGTCATCGATGATGTCGACGAGGAGGGCGCTATCGGCCGGAGCTGGCGCGAAGCCCCGGATATCGATGGCGTGATTCAGGTTATGGGCTTTACCGACTGCGCGCCGGGTGACCGCCTGGCGGTTCGCATCGTCGACGCCGACGAGCATGATCTCTACGCCGAGCCGCTGAGCGCGCGTAGTGTTAACTGACCCGGTTTTCTAAATGCCGCAGAGCCTGATCGCCCGATTGCAGAACTGCCTGGGAGAGACCGGGGTTCTGATGGATCCCGCTGCTCAAGCGCCCTATCTGACGGACTGGCGGGGCCGTTATCACGGCCGTGCGCAGGCGGTCGTATTGCCGCAATCGACCGCGCAGGTGGCTGAAGTCGTCCGTCTCTGCATGGCCAGCGATACACCTATTGTGCCGCAGGGCGGCAATACCGGTCTCTGTGGGGGCGCCACGCCTGATGAGAGTGGCCGAGCCGTGGTGATTGCCATGACCCGTATGAACCGGATCCGCGAGGTTGATGCCAGAAACTTCAGTATCACGGCCGAGGCCGGCGCCACACTTGATGATCTGAAGATCGCTGCCGATGCCGTCAACCGGCTGTATCCGCTCACCCTGGGTGCGGGGCACCAGAGTAGCCTGGGCGGTACGCTTTCCACCAATGCTGGTGGGTTGCAGGTGCTGCGCTACGGGATGACGCGTGATCTCTGCCTGGGTCTGGAAGTCGTTTTGCCCGATGGCAGCCTCTGGTCCAAATTATCGGGGTTACGCAAAGACAATACCGGCCTTGATCTCAAACAATGGTTCATCGGTGCCGAAGGCACGCTGGGTCTGATCACGGCGGCCACCATGAAGCTCTATCCCAAACCGGCTGCCCGGGCGCTCATCTGGTTGGAGTTGCCCGATGTCGAGACCGCCGTGCGGGCACATGAATTGGCGCAATCCGTCTTTGCCGGCGCTCAGACCGCGGCCGAACTGATCTCGGCACCCACACTGGCACTGGTCCGTCGCCATCTGCCGGATGTCCGCTTGCCGGCCTTGCTCGGGAACTGGCCCACGGCCTGGAGCCTGATGCTCGAAGTCTCGGCCCATGACCGGGAGTTCCTCGATGCCATGCTGGCGGCCTGGCAGCGTGCGTGTCAGAAACAGGCGCTTCCCGCAGGGGTCGCTGCCGTGGAAGAGGCCGACCAGGCAGCGCTCTGGCAGCTCCGTAAGGGGCTGGCCGAGGCGCAAAAGCGTGAAGGCCTCTCAGTTAAACATGACATCGGTTTGCCGATTTCACGGTTCCCCGTGTTTCTGCAGGAGACCGCATCGGCACTGGAGGCCGCTTTCCCCGGCATCCGGATCGTGGCATTCGGGCACCTGGGTGATGGGAATCTGCACTACAACCTGTCGTTTGCCGACCCGGCAGCCAATGCGGATCTGATCCGGCGAACTAGCGAAGTCAATGCGCTGGTTTACGAACGGGTCGCGCGTTTTGGTGGCAGCATCGCCGCCGAACATGGTATCGGGCAACTAAAGACCGACTGGCTTGAACAGTACGCTCCGGAAGGCAGCCTGCGGCTCATGCATCAGCTGAAGCAGACGCTCGACCCCAAGGGGCTGATGAATCCCGGCAAAGTGCTTGTCGGGCGCCCCTAGGCATTTCTTCCTGATCGGCTAGTGCAGGGTGTGTCCCTGTTGTTCCGCGCTATCTGGGAAGTTTTCTGTAAAGATCGCGAGCGCTTCCTCTGGGCTAAACCGGTATTCCTGATTGCTCAGTTCGTCGTGAATCACCACGGCGCCATGTTCGCGCAGGATCGAATCAACCTCCGCCTTACCCAGCCCACGCAGCATGTTCCGCACTTTGGTCCAGTCCCGTTCACCGGCATGGGTCAGTGCCTGCCCGGGTGCCAGGCTGATTAACTCCTCGGAGAACAGGGTTGTCAGTAGCTGAGCCGGATCCAGCGCCAGCAGCTCGCGGTCGGTCAGGGTGCTAAACAGATGGGTCAAACGGTTCCAGCCATCGGCATCAGCCTCTTCGGCACCGGGCATGGCCTGCAGAAACAGGGCTCCGGCTTGCGTCTCGTTGGCGGCAAGGCGGAGCAGGGTGGGTTGTTGCTCTGATTGGGTCAGGTAGTGACCGAATGCCTCAGAGAGTGAGTGTCCTACAAGCGGCACAAAACTCTGCCAGGGGGTGCTGAATTTACGGGCATCCAGGGTCATCATCAGGCGGCTGGCGTGTTCATCGTCATCCGCGTGTGTATTGAGGCAGGGAAAATCCGGATTCTGCAACTGCGTGGCAAAGCGGTCGTCCCACTGGGCGGTACCGCGCAAACCGAGTTTGTCGGTGCAGTCCATCACCAGCAGGCTGATCGGGCCCGGATCACGCATCTGAAAGGTGAGCCGGCCGGGGTGCTTGAGCTGGCCGGCCATCAGGGCGGTGACGCTGGCCATTTCGCCCAGCATACGGCTCACCGCCGCAGGATAGTGTCGATCGGCAATCAGGGCGCGGTAGGTTTCATCCAGGTGTACCCAGACACCGCGAATGGAGAGCTCGGGAAAATGGAATCGGACAAAGCGGTCAGTTTCGCGCAGCATGCGGGCTTTCTATGAGTTCGGACAGAGATGGTTGCTTATGTGGGGCGCAGTTGCCGGTCTTCAAGAGCCCGACCGCGCTGCCAAGGTTCAGAGGGGCCGCAAATGTTCGCGGTAGCGGGCGGCGTTCTGCACATACTTGGCGGCACTATTCATCAGCCTTGCCACCTCCTCATCAGTCAGTTCGCGCACCACTTTGCCCGGTGTGCCCATAATGAGCGAGCGGGGCGGATAGATCTTGCGCTCGGGGATCAGCGTGCCGGCACCCACCAGACAATGTTCGCCAATCACCGCATGGTTCAGGATGGTCGTGCCGATACCGATCAGGCTACCCTGGCCAACCCGGCAACCGTGCAGCATCACCTTGTGTCCAATGGTCACATCCGCCTCCAGAATGAGAGGCGCCCCGGGGTCGGTATGAAAGATGCAGCCATCCTGTACGTTCGTGCGCGGTCCGATCACGATGGGTTCGTTATCACCCCGGAGCACGGCATTCCACCAGACCGAAGACTGTTCAGCGCATTCCACCAGGCCGATCAGCACCGCATTCGGGGCGACCCAGGCCGTCGGGTCAATCTGAGGAATCCGTTCTTCCAGTTGATAGTGGGGCATGAGGTGTCTGGCCGGTGGCCAATCCAGTAAAATGGCGAATTCCGCATTTTATGCCGATTTATCCCGATTCCTCAGGCACATAAAGCCATCTTCATCCAGCCTCTTTAAACCCCATGACCACCGCCAGCGCACTCCGTTACGACCTGCACTGCCACTCCACGGCCTCGGACGGCATGCTGTCACCGGCTGATGTGGTGGCGCGTGCCCGCGCAAAGGGGGTCACCACGCTGGCGCTGACCGATCATGATGGGCTTTCCGGGCTTTCGGAAGCGGCAGACGCCGCGAAGAGCCTCGGGCTGGACTTCATTAACGGTACCGAGATTTCCGTCGAATGGAATGACCATTCGGTCCATATCGTCGGGCTGAATATTGATCCGTCCCATTCCGAGATCGTTGCCGGCCTGGATGGTATCCGGCTGGGGCGTGCTACTCGGGCGGAGCGTATCGCCGCCGAGCTGGAAAAAGTCGGTTTTGAAGGCATTCTGGCCAGAACCATGACCTATGTCGGTAACCCCGAGCTGGTTTCCCGTGCCCACTTTGCCCGGGCGCTGGTCGAAATGGGTGCCTGTCGCGAGGTCAAACAGGTCTTTGATCGTTACCTCACCCCCGGTAAACCCGGCTTTGTGCCGCACCCCTGGCCCTCGCTGGAATCAGCCCTGGGCTGGATCCGGGCCGCCGGTGGCGTGGCGGTGATTGCCCATCCGGGGCGTTACCGTATGTCCAACAAGCAACTGGGGCAGCTTTTCGAAGCCTTCAGGGCGTTAGGAGGTGAAGCCATTGAGGTGGCCTCCGGGAGCCATACCCCGGAGCAGGTGGCACACTTTGGTCGCCAGGCGCGTCACTATGCCTTCATGGGGTCGCAGGGTTCGGACTTCCATGCGCCGGGCGAAAGCTATGTCGATCTGGGCGGTAGCCAGCCGTTGCCCGAGGGCGTCGTCCCTGTATGGCATGCGTGGCAATAATCATTAAATCAATAAGATGAAAGATTGTTTTGACGCAATACATTAATATTCACCCGGAGAATCCGCAGCCCCGACTGCTCGAACAGACCGCCGGGTTACTGCGCGAGGGTGCCGTTGCCGCCTTGCCAACCGATTCCTGTTATTCGCTGGCCTGTCACCTGGGAGACGCCGCAGCCCTGGAAAAAATTCGCAAGATCCGCGGCATTGATGATCACCATCTCATGACCCTCATGTGCCGGGATCTTTCCGATATCGGTCAGTATGCTCGGGTGGATAACGCCCAGTACCGTCTGCTCAAATTGGCCACCCCGGGGGCTTATACCTTTGTCCTCGAGGGCACCAAAGAGCTGCCACGCCGTATTCTTCACCCCAAGCGCAAGACGCTGGGGCTACGAATCCCTGATCACCGCATCATGCTCGGTATTTTAGAAGCCCTGGGCGAGCCCTTGCTGACCACCACGCTCATGCTGCCGGGCGAAGAACAGCCCCTTACAGACGGCTGGACGATCAAGGAGCAGCTGCCGCAATTGGATCTGGTAGTCGAGGGCGGCTGGTGTGGCACCGAGCCCACCACGGTCATTGATCTCTGCGAAATGCCGCCGACTGTCCTGCGCGAGGGTCACGGTCCCCTGGCACCGCTCGGATTGGGTTAATTGGCTTTATTGGGTTAAATGGGCTCTCGCTAGGCCGGGCAGACCGTCGGACGGGCAGGGGAAAGTGGGGTCGCCTCTGCTAGAATCGCAGGCTACGGATTCCCTATGAATATTGACATCGCTTACCTGGCCATTGCGGCCATTCCCGTCATCTTTGCCATCACGCTGCATGAAGCCGCGCATGGTTATGTGGCGCGCTATTTCGGTGACCCCACGGCCTATCAGATGGGGCGGGTCAGCCTGAACCCCATCCGTCACATCGACCCGGTGGGCACGATCCTGGTTCCCGCACTGACCCTGCTATTTGGTGGCATCCTGTTTGGCTGGGCTAAGCCCGTACCTGTTGACTACGGCCGACTGCGTCACCCGCGTGATGACATGCGCTGGGTCGCGCTGGCCGGCCCGGCCGTCAATCTGCTCATGGCCTTCGGCTGGGCTATTCTGCTCAAGGTAGGGCTATCGACCGACAACTACTTCAGTGTGCCGCTGGAAAACATGGCGTACGTCGGTATTAACATCAACCTCATGTTCATGGCGCTGAACCTGCTGCCCATCCTTCCGCTTGATGGTGGCCGGGTGCTGTTCAGCCTGTTGCCGCCCGCTACGGCGCAAGCCTATGGCCGTTCGGAGCCGTATGGCATCTTTATTCTTCTGGCGCTCATCTTTACCAATATTCTCGGGATCTGGGTCTATCCGATCGTAGGCGCGGTGAAGCACCTGATCTCCACCGTATTCTTTATCTGAGTCATTGCTGATGTCTGCAGAACGCGTTCTTTCCGGCATGCGCCCCACGGGCAGCCTGCATCTGGGTCACTACCATGGCGTGCTCGAAAACTGGGTGCGTCTGCAAAACGACTACGAGTGCCTGTTTTTCGTGGCTGACTGGCACGCGCTGACTACCAACTACGACGCCCCGCAGAGTATCGCTCAGGCCAGCCGCGACATGGTTATCGACTGGCTGGCCGCCGGCCTCGACCCCGAAAAATCCATCATCTTCCAGCAGTCGCAGGTGCTTCAGCATGCCGAGCTGCATCTGCTCCTTTCGATGATGACGCCGCTGGGTTGGCTTGAGCGTGTACCCACCTACAAGGATCAGCAGGAAAAGCTCGCCCACAAGGA
This sequence comes from uncultured Dechloromonas sp., assembly GCA_964604465.1. Classification (GTDB taxonomy): domain Bacteria; phylum Pseudomonadota; class Gammaproteobacteria; order Burkholderiales; family Rhodocyclaceae; genus Fluviibacter. Next base: position 26,320 of record CAZRYZ010000013.1, read on the forward strand.
TCTGTCGACCTACGGCTTCCTGGGTTATCCGCTCCTGCAGTCAGCCGACATCCTGGTCTACGATGCGCGTCATGTGCCTGTGGGCGAAGATCAGGTACCGCATATCGAGCTCACCCGCGAAGTCGCTCGTCGATTCAACCATCTGTATGGTCGCACCCCTGAATTCGAACAGGAAGTCATTGCCGCCCTCAAGAAACTCGGTCCGACGGCCAAGCCCTACAAAGAGCTGCGTCAGCGCTACCAGCAGGATGGTGATCGCGAGGTGCTGCAGCAGGCCGAGGCCTTCCTGGCTGGCGCCGATGGGTTGAATCTGAGCGACAAGGAATCGCTCTGGGGCTGGCTGGTCGGTTCGGGCAAGGCCATCCTGGTGGAGCCGGCAGCGCTGCTGACCAAAGCCTCCAAAATGCCGGGCCTGGATGGCCAGAAGATGTCCAAGTCGTATAACAACACGATTAGCCTGCGGGAGAAGCCGGAAGACGTGGTCAAGAAGCTCAAGGCCATGCCCACCGACCCGGCGCGTGTGCGCCGGACCGATGCGGGTAATCCCAAGAACTGCCCGGTCTGGCAGCTGCACGAGGTCTATAGCGACGATGCCCGAAAGCAATGGGTCACCGAAGGCTGTACGACCGCCGGCATTGGCTGCATTGATTGCAAGAACGCCGTGGCCGAAGGCATCGAGGTCGTACTCGCTCCCATGCGTGCCCGGGCCGAAGCGCTGGCTGCCGAACCGGAAAAAATCGAACGTATCCTGCGTGATGGCGCTGAGCGCGCCCGCGGCCTGGCCGACCAGACCATGAGCCGTGTGCGAAGTGTCATGGGCCTGACTGGTGCCTGAGCCGAGTCGCTACTCATCATGAACAACGACGAACTCAACCCCGAACAACCGGCACAGCAGATGCCAGCGTCTGAGGATGTGCCCTTCGAACAGGCCATCTCGGTCACCATCGAGTCCGGTGAGCCGCGGGTCATGCTCTATGGCCAGCCCATCGTCGATCTGCCGCAGGATCTGTATATCCCGCCCGATGCGCTGTCGGTCATGCTCGACGCCTTCGAAGGCCCGCTCGATCTGTTGCTCTATCTCATCCGTAAGGCCAACGTCGACATCCTCGATATTCCCATGGCGCCGCTGACGAATCAGTATCTGGATTACGTCGAAGCGATGCGGTCGCAGAACCTGGAGCTGGCTGCCGAGTATCTGGTCATGGCCGCCATGCTGATCGAGATCAAATCGCGCATGCTGTTGCCGCGGCCCAAGGCCGAGTTTGAAGAAGAGGTTGAGGATCCCCGTGCCGAGCTGGTGCGTCGCCTCATTGAATACGAACAGATGAAGCTGGCGGCGCGCGAAATCGACGAGCTGCCCAAAGCCGAGATTGATTTCCAGTGGCTCAATGTCTGGGTCGACCGTGAGGCCGTGGTACGTCACCCCGACGTCTCCCCTGAAGACCTGCATGACGCCTGGCGTGCCGTTGTGCGGCAGGCCAAACTGCATACGCATCACAAGATCGCCCGTGAGGAGCTCTCGGTGCGCGAGCACATGGGGCTGATTCTGCGTCGCCTGCGGACCAGCGAAGGCTATCTGGAGTTTTCGGAACTGTTTGATGTACAGGGCGGTGTGCCCGTGGTGGTCGTCAACTTCATCGCGCTACTCGAGCTCTGTAAAGAGCACCTGCTCGAGATGACGCAGACCGCTGCCTTTGCCCCGATTTATGTGCGTCTGCCCAGCGACGCCCCCGAACAATCCATGTTTGAAGTACCCGAGGCCGACGATCAGCCCGAGGAGGATGAAAGTGTCTGAAGAACAACGCTCCCTGACCGAACTCGTTGAAAACACCGAAGGTGTTGTTGCTGCCGGTCCTGTAATCGACGTAGCCGAACTGGCCTGCATTGTCGAGGCCGCATTGCTGGCCACCACGGCACCACTGGATATGACCCATCTGCGCCGTCTGTTTGATGACACGGTCGCCGCTGACGAAATCCTCCAGGCTATTGCCCATCTGCAGGAGCGCTGGCAGAACCGGGGTTGCGAACTGCTTGAGCTGGCCGATGGCTGGCGCTTCCGCACGCATGCCAAGATCCAGCCGCACCTGGATCGTCTCAACCCGGAAAAGCCGCCTCGCTACTCGCGTTCAGTCATGGAAACCCTGGCCATCATCGCTTATCGTCAGCCGGTCACCCGGGGCGACATCGAAGACATCCGTGGTGTGACCGTCGCCACCCAGGTGATCCGCACCCTTGAAGAACGGGGCTGGATCGATACCGTTGGCCATCGCGAAACTCCGGGGCGCCCGGCGCTTTATGCCACCACCCGCCAGTTCCTTGACGACCTCGGGTTACGCAGCCTGAGCGAGCTGCCGCCACTGGAAACCATGCAGGCCGCCCTTGAAGGCGTGCCCGAAGCCTAAACAGATCAGCACTATGGCCAGAAAAAATACCCCGTTCCGTCCCGCCCAGGGCAAGCCGCGTTCCGCAGCGCCCAGGGCGCCGGCCAAGTTGCCCACGAAAGCAGCCGTTGCCCCCGAAGTGGTCGACGACGAGCTGTTCGACGAAGACTTCGAAACCGATATCGACGGTGGCGACGCGCCACAGCGTAAAGCGCCGGCCGCAGCCGGTGAGCGCTTGCAGAAGCTCCTGGCCCAATCGGGTCTGGGCGGCCGTCGTGAAATGGAAGAGTGGATTGCCGCCGGGCGGGTTCAGGTCAATGGCCAGCCCGCCACACTAGGTCAGCGTGTGCTACCGGGTGACCGGGTCAAGGTAAATGGCCGTCTCGTCAATTTGCATGGTGCGACCCGTGCACCGCAGGTCTTGCTCTATCACAAGCCCGAAGGCGAAATCGTATCGCGTAGCGACCCGGCCGGTCGGCCCAATGTGTTCAGCAATCTGCCCCGCGTGCGCGGTGGTAAGTGGATCGCCGTGGGGCGCCTTGACTTCAATACCAGCGGGTTACTGCTGTTTACGACTTCAGGCGCACTAGCCAATGCGCTGATGCACCCGCGCAACGAGATGATCCGTGAATACGCCGTCCGTGTGCTCGGACCGCTCGATGACGAGGCCAAAGACAAGCTGAAGAAGGGCGTCGAGCTGGAAGATGGCCCGGCAGCGCTGTCCAGCATTGAAGATGCGGGCGGTGAGGGCGCCAACCAGTGGTACCGCGTGACCATTTTCGAGGGGCGTAACCGGGAAGTCCGTCGCCTGTTTGAGGCGGTCGGCCGCACCGTCAGCCGCCTGATCCGTGTGCGTTATGGCCCGTTCTATCTGCCGCCGCGCCTCAAGCGTGGCCAGAGCCTGCAAGTCGACGAGAAAGATGTCGAGAAGCTGGTCAAGTCGCTCGGCGCCGAGGCCGAGGGCCCGGCGCGCAATGTGGGTCAGAAGGTCCGTGGGGCACGACCCGGGGCAAAGGCGGCACCACGGAGCCGGAGTCAGGCCCGTTCACAGGGTCAGGGGGCAGCGCCCCGGCGTAGCGCATCCGCTCCGGGCGCCGGAAAGACTCGACCAAAGGCGAAAAAACCCTTATAATTTAAAAGTTTTGACATTCCCGTGTCGTCGGATCGCGTTTCACGATTCGGCCCGATGGCACAGCCGGTTGTTTTCGGCGTGATGGGCTTTATGCCCATTTTTTATTTGTGTTTTCGGATTTGAACGATGAACCTGCAGGAACTGATCGAATCGACGGTGACCGGGCTGGGCTATGAATTTGTCATGGCCGAGCTGTCGCCGCGCAGCCGTCTTATCCGGGTGTTTATCGACGCCCCGGAGAAGGCGCGCGGTGTCGACGTTGAAGATTGTGCCACCGTCAGCAACCAGCTGACTCACGTCTTCCAGGTCGAGAACATCGATTACGACCGGCTCGAGGTCTCTTCACCGGGGCTCGACCGCCCGCTGGTCAAGGCAGAAGACTACAGCCGCTTTGCCGGCTCGCAGGTGCAGATCAAGCTCCGTATGCCCATTGGCGACCGCCGCCAGTTCAATGGCACGCTGACCGGCATCGAAGGTGATCAGGTGCAACTCGATCTCGGTGGCGACACCGTCAGCTTTCCGTTATCCAACATCGACAAGGCCCGCCTTGTTCCCAAGTTTTAAAGTTTTCAGAGAAAGGACTACCCAATGACCCGTGAAATTCTGCTGCTGGCTGATGCGCTGGCTCGTGAGAAAAACGTCAGCAAGGAAATCGTCTTTGCCTCTCTGGAACTCGCGCTGGCTCAGGCCACCCGCAAGAAGATGAACCTCGAAGCCGATATCCGCGTCGTCATCGATCGCGAAACCGGTGAGCACGAATCCTTCCGTCGCTGGGAAGTGGTTGAAGATGCCGATCTCGAAAACGAAGATGCGCAACTGGCCATCAGCGAAGCCCGAAAGGATCATGCCGATATCGCCGTGGGTGATGTCGTTGAAGAAGAGCTCGAGCCCATCGACTTCGGTCGTATCGGTGCCCAGGCCGCCAAGCAGGTCATCCTGCAGAAGATTCGTGATGCCGAGCGTGAGGCGCTGCTGCAGAGCTTCCTCGAGCGGGGCGAGCACCTTGTGACGGGGACCATCAAGCGCATGGAACGTGGCAATGCCATCGTCGAAGTCGGCAAGATCGAAGCCATGCTGCCGCGCGACCAGATGATCCAGCGCGAGAACCTGCGCCCGGGTGACCGCGTCAAGGCCTTCCTGCTGCGCGTCGATCGCGCTGCCCGTGGCCCGCAACTGATTCTGTCGCGCACCGCGCCGGAATTCATCAGCCACCTGTTTGAACTCGAAGTTCCCGAAATTGAAGATGGCCTGATGGAAATCAAGGCCGCCGCCCGCGACCCCGGTATGCGTGCCAAGATCGCCGTGCTGAGCAAGGATGCCCGTATCGACCCGATCGGTACCTGCGTCGGTCTGCGTGGTATGCGCGTTACCGCCGTCCGCAACGAGCTGGGCGGTGAGAACGTCGACATCATTATCTGGTCGGAAGATCCGGCTCAGTTCGTGATCAACGCGCTGGCCCCGGCAGAAGTGACCTCGATCGTCGTCGACGAAGAGCGCCATGCCATGGATGTGGTTGTCGATGACGACAATCTCGCCATTGCCATTGGCCGTGGTGGTCAGAACGTGCGTCTGGCCTCCGAGCTCACCGGCTGGACCATCAACCTGATGACGCCGGAAGAATCGCAGCGCAAGAACGAAGCCGAAACTGCCACCACCCGTCTGCTGTTCATCGAAAAGCTGGACATCGATGAAGAGCTGG
>CAZRYZ010000014.1:0-27989 GCA_964604465.1 uncultured Dechloromonas sp.
GTGCCCACGTTTACGTGCGGCTTTGTACGTTCAAACTTACCCTTTGCCATTTTTAGACCCTCAAGCCAAAAAAATAAAAGAAGACACAACCACCTAAGACGACGGCACACCCGGAATCACCAGAAACCTGGTGCCCATGGGCAGGATTGAACTGCCGACCTCTCCCTTACCAAGGGAGTGCTCTGCCACTGAGCTACATGGGCCAATCCCGAACAACCGAACAACCGTGGAGCGGGTGAAGGGGATCGAACCCTCGTCTTAAGCTTGGAAGGCTTCTGCTCTACCATTGAGCTACACCCGCCCGGCCATACCGCAGCACGGAAGAAACCGCTGTTCCGGTCGTTGGTGGAGGGAGAAGGATTCGAACCTTCGAAGGCAGAGCCGACAGATTTACAGTCTGTTCCCTTTGACCGCTCGGGAATCCCTCCGCGGACCAGAACCGAGGATTATGAAGCACTTTTTCCCATGCTGTCAAGCAGCAAATGTGTTTTGGTTAAGTGTTGACCGGGCACTTTGGGCTTCCCGGTGGTAGAGTAGCCTCAACCCTTCCGGAGACCGGCATCCATGGCTCACAAACCCTGCCACACCCCTGATCATGACCTGCTACCGGATTGCGCCCATCCGGCCGATCCGGAGCTTTTGAACCGTCTTTTCCTGCACGGCCGCACCTTTAGCCACTGGCTGCCCAAACCGGTTGACGATGCCATGCTGATGCGCGCCTGGAATCTGGCCCGATTAGGGCCGACCTCGGCCAATTGCCAGCCCCTAAGGGTCTTGTTCGTCCGTTCTGCCGAGGCCAAAGCCCGCCTCCGGCCCTGTCTGGCTCCGGGCAATGTCGAAAAAACCCAGAGCGCGCCTGTGACCGCGCTTTTTGCGGCCGACACCCGCTTTTACGATCATCTACCCCGCCTATACCCGCACGCGGATGCCCGCGCCTGGTTTGCCGGAGATGCCCAGCATACGCTCGCTCAGAGCACCGCCGAACGTAACAGCAGCCTGCAGGCGGCCTATTTCATCCTGGCGGCGCGCGCACTGGGGCTGGATTGCGGGCCCATGTCCGGTTTTGACGCCGATAAGCTCAACAACGAATTCTTCCCGGACGGCCGTTACCGGATCAATTTTCTCTGCAACCTCGGCCATGGAGACCCGCAATCGTTGCATCCACGAAGCCCGCGGCTGGAATTCGAGGATGCCTGTCGTATCATCTAGCCATTGTCATTGCGCCAACGGCGCTTCCGGAGACGTCTATGAACCAGGCCCCAGGTAACAATCCGCTGGATATGCTGCAAGGCATGTGGAATCAGATGGGGTTCCAGCTCCCCGGAATGGTGACCCCAACGTTGGACGAAGGGGAGCTCGATAAACAGATCCGTGATCTGAAGTCGGTGGAAAACTGGCTGCGCATGAACCTGTCAATGCTGCAGATGACGATCCAGAATCTCGAAATGCAGAAGTCAGCCCTAGGCACTTTCCGCAGCATGAGTGCGCATTTTAGTCACGCCGCGAGCGGAGATGGGGATCCATCCACAGCGCCCTCCTCGGCGCCAGCCGGCAACCCGTTTTTCCAGGCTGCAGGCTTTAACCCAGCACCTCCGTCCGCTCCTGAGCCTACCGCAGCCCCAGAGGGCGCGTCAGGCGAGGACGACGAAGCCGCGCTCGCCAAGGCTGCCATGTGGCCCTGGGAGATGATGAACGAGCTCAACGCAACCATGCAGGCGCAAATGGCCGACGCAAATCGGCAGAAAACCCGTGCCAAGGAAGCGGCCAAAAAGAGCGCTGCAAAAAAACCCTCGGCCAAGCGCCCGGCCGCAAAAAAGAAATTGTGATCTCGGGGGCAGGAAGCCCCAAGCATCAAAACTAACCAGCCACCTTGGCGGCATCAACCATGTGCTGGGCGAACCATGGGCCACCGCCATAGAGTAGCGCCACTGCGCCCATCAGAAGCAGGGTGCCGAAAAAGATCTGGCGACGCGTCTTAAGCAATCCATCGGGAAACGCTCGGCAAAAAAAGATGGGGCCCAGCACCGGAACCAGAATCACCAGGGCGGCCCACAGCCAGCCCCGGGTTATGCTGGCTGGAATCACCACAATGTAGCCCACGAGCAACATGACCGCGCCGAGTGCGGCCATCAGCGCAATGGCCAGAACAAATGCAAAAAATCCGATATCCATCTGCGTTCTTTTCCTGATTATTTCTTTTCTTTGACAGGGCGTTGCCAGCCCGTCAGTGACAATTGTTTGGCACGCGAAACAGTCAGCGCAGCCGGCGGCGCATCTTTGGTCAACGTAGTGCCCGCACCCAGCGTTGCGCCCCGACCCACCGTCACGGGGGCGACGAGTTGCGTATCTGAACCAATAAAAGCATCGTCCTCGATGACGGTTCGATGTTTGTTCGCCCCATCATAATTGCAGGTAATGGTACCCGCGCCGATGTTGACACGCTCACCGACTGTGGCGTCGCCCACATAGGCGAGGTGATTGGCCTTAGAGCCCTTGCCCAGCTGGGTGTTCTTGAGTTCGACAAAGTTTCCGACATGAGCCTCGGCTCCCAACGTCGATCCCGGACGTAAACGGGCATAAGGCCCCACCACAGCATCCGGACCCACTTCAGACTGATCGAGATGGCTAAAGGCATCGATACGCGCACCCGCCTTCACCGCGACATCGCGAAGCACACAATACGGTCCAATTTGTACGCCCTCTTCCAGCGTTACGCGCCCCTCGAAAATGCAGCCCACATCGATGCTGACATCCCGACCACAGCTCAATACCCCACGGACATCAATGCGCGTCGGATCGGCCAGACGTACGCCATCGTTCATGAGCTGGTCAGCCTGGTATTGCTGCCATTCCCGTTCCAATGCAGCCAGCTGTACTTTTGAATTAACGCCAGCCACTTCCCAGTCATGCACTGGCTGCACGGTGCGAACTGGCACACCATCCCTAACCGCCATGCCGAGCAGATCGGTCAAGTAGTACTCGCCCTGGGCATTGTTATTCGATAACGCTGCAAGCCATTCCGTCAGGTACTTTGCCGGCAAACATAGAATGCCCGTATTGACCTCGGTGATTTTCCGCTGATCGGGCGTTGCATCCTTCTCTTCAACATTACAAATCACACTGCCCGAGACATCCCGCACGATACGGCCATAACCTTTAGGATCATCGAGATGTTGGGTCACCAGACCGACACCATCGCCTGCTGCCTGCAGTAGCGCTCGCAAGGTCGATGGCTGAATCAGCGGCACATCGCCGTAAAGAATCAGCACTTGGCCATCTGAAGGTAAGGGCTGCAAGGCTGGCAACGCCATCTGCACGGCATGGCCAGTGCCCAGTTGAGGCAACTGCAGAGCAAACTGGACCCCGGCATCTGCCATCGCCGATTCGACCACAGCCGCACCGTGACCAACAACGGCCACAGTCTTCTGCGAATTCAGCGCAGCTGCGGCTTCGATTACGTGGCGCAACATGGGCTTCCCGGCAATCGGGTGAAGAACCTTTGGCAAACCGGAACGCATCCGAGTGCCCTGACCGGCAGCAAGAATTACAACCTGCAATGGATGCACGTGACTCAAAAGCAACTCCGTTTAATGGCTTTTCGGAACATCCTTAAGGATACCGGAAGCTCAAACACAAAGGGCGGCCTAAGCCGCCCTTTTTAGTGCGCTCTGAAATTAACGGGGCAACATCGTGGATCCCATCAGGAATTCATCAACAGCACGCGCACACTGTCGGCCCTCACGGATGGCCCAAACCACCAGCGATTGCCCGCGACGTACATCGCCCGCGGCGAACACCTTGTCAACGTTAGTCTTGTAGCACCCATCACCATCCGTTGTTGCTTTGGCGTTCTGGCGCGCGTCCTTCTCGACGCCAAAAGCGTCAAGCAGGCCGCCAACCGGATTCACAAACCCCATGGCCAGGAATGCCGCATCACATGGCAGTTCGAATTCCGAACCGGCCACTTCGGTCATCTTGCCACCTTGCCAATCCAGACGAACTGCCTTCAGCGCCTTGACGTTGCCTTTGCCATCGGTGATGAATTCCTTCGTGGCTACGGCAAAGTCACGGCTACAACCTTCGTCATGCGAGGTCGACGTGCGCAGCTTGATCGGCCAGTATGGCCAGACCAGCGGCTTGTCTTCCTGCTCCGGCGGCATCGGCATCAGTTCAAACTGGGTCACCGAAGCCGCGCCATGACGATTTGATGTGCCTACGCAATCTGAACCCGTATCACCGCCACCAATAACGATCACATGCTTGCCCTTGACGTTGATTGGATTGGCTTTACCCTGCTGCACTTCCTTGTTCTGCGGAATCAGGAATTCCAGCGCTGCGAAGATGCCCTTCAATTCACGGCCCGGCACCGGAAGATCGCGTGGCACTTCCGAACCAGCCGCCAGAATGACGGCGTCGAAATCTTTCTTGAGCTCGTCAGCCGTTACAAAAGTTTCGGCATCGTTATTGATACCTGCCGGAAGGTCCTTGTGGCCGACCAACACCTTGGTCTTGAAGGTCACGCCTTCGGCTTCCATTTGCTTGACGCGGCGGTCGATCAGCGTCTTTTCCATCTTGAAGTCGGGAATGCCGTAGCCGAGTAGACCACCGATACGGTCGCTCTTTTCAAAGACGGTGACATCATGACCTACTCGGGCGAGCTGTTGCGCAGCCGCCAGGCCGGCAGGCCCCGAACCGATGATGGCAACCCGCTTGCCGGTCTTGGTCTCAGCCGGTTGCGGCAACACCCAACCCGAGGCCCAGGCCTTGTCGATAATGGCACGCTCGATGGACTTGATGCCCACCGGTGCCGCATTGATGCCCAGTGTGCAGGCTGCCTCACAAGGTGCCGGACAGATACGCCCGGTGAATTCGGGAAAGTTATTGGTCGAGTGGAGCACGTTAATCGCGTCCTGCCACTGGCCGTGGTAAACAAGGTCATTCCAGTCGGGAATGATGTTGTTCACCGGGCAGCCGTTGTTACAGAACGGGATCCCACAGTCCATGCAGCGTGCACCCTGCTGCTCGGCTGCAGCATCTTCCAGAACTGCCACAAATTCACGGTAATGCTGTTTACGAGCATCTGGCTTTTCGTAGGTCTCGCTCAGACGTTCGAATTCGAGGAATCCAGTCGGCTTTCCCATTACACGGCCTCCTTAGTCAAAGTCGCCTTGGCGTTTTTCTTGATGTCATCCAGAGCACGACGGTATTCATGCGGCATCACTTTGATGAACTTGGTACGATGCTTTTCCCACTGATCAAGCATGTTCTTGGCGTATTGCGAACCTGTCCATTTGACGTGATTGGCAATGAGTTCCTTCAGCAGGGCTTCATCACTCATCTTGAGGTGACGCAGATCGACGGCGCCGTACTCGGTATCTTCACCAAATTCAGAGGCTTCGGCAGCGGCTTCCTCGGCGGGCAACGGCTCCAGAGCGACCTGAGCCATATTGCAACGGCTGGCAAACTTGCCATCCACATCGTAAACGTAGGCAAAGCCACCTGACATGCCGGCACCGAAGTTACGACCCGTCTGACCCAGAACCACTACCGTGCCACCGGTCATGTATTCGCAGCCGTGGTCACCAACACCTTCGACAACCGCCGTAGCACCCGAGTTACGCACAGCGAAACGCTCGCCACCCACACCACTGAAGTAGGCTTCGCCATCCGTGGCACCGTAGAGTACGGTGTTGCCGACAATGATGTTGTCCTGGGTTTCGCCACGGAATGCGGCTGGCGGGCGCACCACAATGCGGCCACCCGACAGGCCCTTACCGACGTAATCGTTACCTTCGCCCTCGAGGACGAAGTTCACGCCCTTGGCCAGGAAAGCACCGAAGCTCTGGCCAGCCGTACCATGCAGACGGATCGTCAGGGTGTCTTCCGGCAGGCCGGCAGCTCCATAGCGCTTGGCAATGTCGCCTGACAGCATGGCACCAACCGAGCGGTTCAGGTTGAAGATCGGGAAGTCGAGTTCCTGCTTTTCCTTCCGGGTGATTGCCGGCTTGGCCGCACCGATCAGTTCGTGATCCAGTGCACGATCTAGGCCATGATCCTGCGTTTCGGCATGGCGGATGGCCACCTCGTCCGGCACGGCCGGCATATGGAAGATCTTTGAGAAGTCGAGGCCCTTCGCCTTCCAGTGCTCAACACCGGCACGGGTATCGAGCAGGTCGGCACGGCCGACCAGGTCATCGAAGCGGCTGATGCCCATCGAGGCCATCAGCTTGCGCACTTCTTCGGCAATGAAGAAGAAGAAGTTAACGACGTGTTCTGGCTGACCACTAAAGCGCTTACGCAGCTCCGGATCCTGTGTGGCAACACCAACTGGACAGGTGTTCAGGTGACACTTACGCATCATGATGCAACCTGTCACGACCAGCGGCGCCGTCGCAAAACCGAATTCGTCGGCGCCGAGCAGGGCGCCAATCACGACATCGCGGCCCGTCTTCAACTGACCATCCGTCTGCAGGCGGACACGCCCGCGCAAACGGTTGAGCACCAGCGTCTGCTGGGCTTCGGCCAGGCCGAGTTCCCAAGGTGCGCCGGCATGCTTGACTGAAGAGATCGGCGAAGCACCCGTGCCGCCATCATGGCCGGCGATTACGATGTGATCGGCTTTGGCCTTGGCGACACCGGCGGCCACGGTACCGACACCCACTTCGGCAACGAGCTTCACGGAGACTGAGGCGACCGGGTTGGAGTTCTTCAGATCGTGAATCAGCTGGGCCAGATCTTCAATCGAATAAATATCATGGTGCGGTGGCGGCGAAATCAGGCCAACGCCCGGCACCGAGTGGCGCAGGAAGCCGATATATTCACTGACCTTGTGGCCCGGCAACTGACCGCCTTCGCCCGGCTTGGCGCCCTGCGCCATCTTGATCTGGATCTGATCCGAGTTGGCCAGGTATTCGGCAGTCACGCCGAAACGACCCGAAGCCACCTGCTTAATGGCCGAACGCAGCGAGTCGCCCGCTTTCAGTTCGATATCGCGTTCGATACGACCTTTGCCGATGATGTCGGACAGCATCTCGCCTGCCTTCACCTTACGGAAACGGCCGGCATCTTCGCCGCCCTCACCGGTGTTCGACTTGCCACCGATTCGGTTCATGGCGATGGCCAGGGTGGTATGCGCTTCGGTCGAGATCGAACCCAGCGACATGGCGCCAGTAGCAAAACGCTTGACGATTTCGCTGGCGGGTTCCACTTCGTCAATACTGATCGACGGGCCCGCCGGCTTGATGTCGAACAGACCGCGCAGCGTCATGTGGCGCTTGGTCTGATCGTTAATGATGCGGGCGTACTCTTCAAAGGTTTCGTACTTGCCCGAACGCGTCGCATGTTGCAGCTTGGCAATCGCATCCGGCGTCCACATATGTTCTTCACCGCGAACACGGAAGGCATATTCGCCGCCGGTTTCCAGCAAATGGTTCAGCACCGGGTCGTGGGCAAACGCGCGGTCATGAACGCGCAGCGCTTCTTCAACGACCTCATCCAAACCAATGCCCTCGACCTGAGTGGCAGTCCCCGTGAAGTATTCCTTCACGAAGTCCGAGGCCAGTCCAATGGCTTCAAAAATCTGGGCGCCGTTGTACGACTGGTAGGTCGAAATACCCATCTTCGACATGACCTTGCGCAGCCCCTTGTTCACAGCCTTGATGTAACGCTTACCGGCTTCATAGGCCGACAACTCGCCCGGCAGTTCGCCGGCCACATCAGCAATGGTATCGAAGGCCAGCCACGGGCATACAGCCTCCGCGCCATAACCGGCGAGTAGGGCAAAGTGATGCACTTCACGGACCGAGCCCGAGTCCACAACCAGGCCCGTCGAGGTACGCAGACCGGTCTTCACCAGGTGCTGATGTACCGCACTGGTGGCCAGCAGCGCCGGAATCGGGGCACGCTCACGGTTCACGTTGCGATCCGACAGGATCAGCACGTTATAGCCTTCACCCACACTGGCTTCGGCACGGGCACATAGCGCTTCGAGCGCGGCTACCGAACCTTCCGCGCCTTCGGCAGCCGGGAAGGTCATGTCCAGCACCAGCGCACGGAACTTGCCATTGGTGAGTTTGTCGATCTGGCGCAGCTTGGCTAGATTGGCCGAGGTCAGCACCGGCTGATCCACTTCCAGACGGAGCGGCGGCTCGTCGCCCGGTTTGACGTCGATGCCCAGCAGATTCGGGCGCGGCCCGATGAAGGACATGGTCGACATGACAATTTCTTCGCGGATCGGGTCGATCGGCGGATTCGTCACCTGGGCAAACAACTGCTTGAAGTAGTTATAGAGCGGCTTATCCTTGTCAGATAGCACCGGCAACGGGCTATCGTTACCCATCGAACCAGTCGCTTCTTCCGCATTACTGGCCATTGGTTCAAGGATGAACTTCAGATCTTCCTGTGTATAACCGAAAGCCTGCTGGGTGTGTAGCAGCGATTCGCGCAGCCCTTCACTATCTTCGACTTCCGGCAGGTTTTCCAGATGCTGACGGCTCTGCTCGATCCACTGACGATAAGGACGGGCGCTGGAAATGCTACGCTTAAGTTCTTCGTCATCAATGATGCGGCCCTGTTCCAGATCGATCAGGAACATCTTGCCCGGCTGCAAGCGCCACTTTTGGTTCACTTCTTCCTGCGGGAAAGTCAGCACGCCCATTTCAGAGGCGAGCATGACGATGCCATCGTCGGTGATCTGGTAACGGGCCGGGCGCAGGCCATTACGGTCCAGCGTGGCGCCGATCATACGACCATCGGTAAAGGCTACGGCGGCAGGGCCATCCCACGGCTCCATCATCGCAGCGTTGTATTCATAAAAAGCGCGGCGCTCCTCATCCATCAGCGGGTTTTCGGCCCAGGCTTCCGGAATCAGCATCATCATGGCTTGGGGCATCGAATAACCACCCATCACCAGCAGTTCCAGGGCGTTATCGAAACAGGCCGAATCCGACTGACCTTCAACAATCAGTGGCCACAGCTTATCCAGATCTTCTGCCAGCCATTCCGAGGACATGGCCTTCTGGCGGGCGCGCATCCAGTTGACGTTGCCACGCACCGTGTTGATTTCACCGTTGTGGGCAATCATACGGAACGGGTGAGCTAGATCCCAGGTCGGAAAGGTGTTGGTCGAGAAGCGCTGGTGGACCAGTGCGATGGCCGATACCAGGCCCGGATCCTGAAGGTCCAGGAAATAGGCACCCACCTGATTGGCCAGCAGCATGCCCTTGTAAACCATGGTGCGAGACGACAGCGAAGGCAGATAGAACTGCTTGCCATCCTCGAGCTTGAGCTTGCGCACGGCATGTTCGGCACGTTTACGCACCACGAACAGTTTGCGTTCGAAAGCATCCTGATCCTTCAACGATTCAGGGCGGCCGATAAAGACCTGGCGCGTGACGGGTTCAAGATCACGGGCAGCTTCGGCCAGAATCAGGTTGTCGACTGGCACATCGCGCCAGCCAAGGAATTCCAGGCCTTCTTCATGAATAATGCGGGCCAGCACCGATTCACAGGCTTTACGTCCGGTAATCGATTGCGGCAGAAAGACATTGCCAACGGCATAATGGCCAACTGGCGGCAGGCGCAGCCCCTGTTTGGCGCGTTCGGCACGTAAAAAAGCGTCCGGCAGTTGAATCAGGATCCCGGCACCATCGCCGAGGAGCGGGTCGTAACCAGTGGCACCCCGATGTTCCAGGTTTTCAAGAATGAGCAAACCCTGTTCAACAATCTCGTGGCTCTTCTTGTTCTTGATGTGCGCGACAAAACCGACGCCACACGCGTCATGTTCATTAGCCGGGCTATATAGACCCTGGCGTTCTGGTGCTCCCATGTGCTTTTCCTTCTATCAATCCATGAACCCGCCGGCAACCCGGCACTGCACAAAAGTGATGCACGTTCGGGTGCAATGCACCAAAACGAACCGGCCAATATACGCCAAAACCCCCTGTCAATTCAAGACGCTGCAGCGCAAAAACGGGCAAATTCCCGAATTTTTTGGGGGATAGCACCATCGGCCATTTGATCAATGCAATGAACGTGCCAACAGGTTTTTTATCTCAATCAACTTGAGGCAAACGGCCCCGATTCAATACCCAAGGAAGAAATCGGGCTCAGAGACTACTGGGAGGAACCGCCGCGCTGTCCGGCGCCTTGGCCAAGCCCGTTTGAATGGCGTGGAGAATGGCGGCATCTGAGGCATCGGCCGAAACCACCGCTTGCCCAATCGCCTTAAGAAGAACCAGCCGCATCACCCCGGCGCTGACCTTTTTGTCATGACGCATCAATTCCAGATACAGGTCGGCCGTGGCTTCTGGCGTGCTGCCCAGCCACGGGCCGGTCACCGGCAATCCGACCTTATGAAACAAGGACTTAACGCGCTCAATCGCTTCAAGATCGATCCAACCCAGCTTTTGTGACAACAGTGCTGCCATCACGGTTCCTGCCGCGACGGCTTCACCGTGGAGCCAGCGACCGTAACCCATGCCCGTTTCAATGGCGTGGCCGAATGTGTGGCCTAGATTAAGCAGTGCCCGCTCACCGGCCTCCCGCTCGTCGCGGGCGACCACCTCGGCCTTGTGTGCACAAGACTGATACACGGCGCGCGCCAGCAGCGCCTTATCCTGACGCATCAGCCCCTCGGCATGTTCCTCCAACCAATGGAAAAAAGCCTCATCGCGGATCAGACCATATTTGATCACCTCCGACATGCCGGCCGCCATTTCACGCGGGGGGAGGGTCTCCAGGGTATCCAGATCGGCCAGGACCATTTTGGGCTGGTAAAACGCACCAATCATGTTCTTGCCCAGCGGATGATTAATCGCTGTCTTGCCACCCACCGAGGAATCCACCTGCGATAGCAAGGTCGTCGGCACCTGGATAAACGGCGCACCACGCTGATAACAGGCGGCGGCAAAACCCACCAGGTCACCAATCACGCCACCGCCCAGGGCGATCAGCGTCGTACCCCGTTCGCAGCGGTTTTCCAGTAACGCGTCAAATACCGTATTCAGCGTTTCCCAGGACTTATATTCCTCACCATCCGGCAGGATCACAGAAAACGCCGGGCAACCCAGCTTGGCCAGTGTCGCCATCACCTTATCCAGGTAAAGCGGCGCGACCGTGGTGTTGGTAATGACCACGGCACCCATTTTCGGGTTCAGATGAGGGCGCCACAATTCGGTATTGCCTAAAAGGCCACACCCAATATGGATCGGGTAACTGCGCTCATCCAGCGCTACGGTCAGGGTCTGATGCATTGAGGTCATGCCGTCATTGTAGCTTGAGGCCAATGACCATAGAACAGGGTCTTCAGCCGCCGGGCTTGCGTGTTAATGCCCCCACAATGGCCTGTACCACCTGCTGCGGCGCACCGTGACCGGTTTCAACTATGGCATGCGCCACCTCCCGGTATAGGGGGTCACGCACGGTGTACAACTCGCGCAGGCGGGCCAACGGGTCGGCAACATTCAACAACGGGCGCCCCTTGTCATGCCGTGTACGTTCGGCCAGGAGCTCCGGCCGTGCGTTTAGGTAGACGACAAAACCCTTATCTTTGAGTATCGCCCGATTGTCCGGACGCAAAACAATACCGCCGCCCGTACTCAGCACCAGATCCGATTCATTGGCCAGATCGGCCAGCACATCCCGCTCCCTCTTACGGAAGCCTTCCTCACCTTCGATCTCGAAGATCACGGGGATCGTGACCCCGTTACGCTTTTCGATCTCATGGTCCGTATCCACAAAGCGCTTGCCCAGTCGTTTCGCCAGCAGACGGCCCACGGTCGACTTGCCAGCACCCATCAGACCAACGAGAAAAATATTTGTGGGTAAGACGATCAAAGAATTAGGCATGAAAAAACCGGTGATTGGTTACTGGCCGCTGGCCATGATTTGTGGCGATATGAAAACAAGTAGTTCACGACGCTGCTCGGTCGTCGAACGGTATTTGAACAGGTTGCCAAGAATGGGGATGTCGCCCAGGAAAGGTACCTGCGTGACCAGATTATCCACTTTCTTGATGAAAACGCCCCCAATGGACACCGTGCCCCCGTTTTCGACGAGAACATCCGTTGTGACTACCGTGCTTTTGATCGGCGGATTGGTGGAACCGGGTATCAACATCATCGTGGCATAGTCTGGTTCCTCCTTTCGAACGATCAGCTTGAGGCGGACCTTACCGTCCGGGGTGATCTGCGGCGTCACGTCCAGGGATAGGACCGCTTTCTTGAACTCGACCGTCGGAATTGTCGTGCCCCCGGTCTGAGCTGTCGAAAGGTAAGGAATCTCTGTGCCGTCTTCAATGAGCGCTTTGACATTGTCGCCCGTCACCACTTTGGGGCTCGAGATGATCTTGCCACGCCCATCCGATTCCAGTGCAGATAGCTCAACATTCAGAATTTTCGATCCTGTCGGATTCAGTAATGCAAACGCTAACGTACCAGCGGCCGCACGAGTGGTCGGCAAATTAACCGACCCCAAAGTTTGATTAACGGCAAAAGGTTGTCCCGCGACGCTATTCAAGGTCTGGTAGGTGGGGCTGCCGGCGGCACTTCCTGGAACAAGCCGGTTATAGGTCAGAGCCTGCCCAGCCTGTGTCGACGGCACGTACTGACCGCCGCCTAGCTGTATGCCGCCCCCGGTTCGAACGCTATCCAGCGCCCCAAGGCGAACCCCAAGTTCTTCATTAAAAGTCTCATTCGCTTCCACGATTCTTGCCTCGATAAGCACCTGACGAATCGGCTGGTCTGCCGCCGCAATCATGGCAGCAACCTCAGAGAGCTTCAGATTGGTATCGTTGACGAACAGGGTATTGGTTCGGGGGTCCACGCTCGCCTTTCCCCGCATCGTCAATTGTTCCCGAATCAGTTTTTCCAGATCGGCTGCCTGAGCGAACTTTAGGCGAAACGCCTGTTGGCGCAGCGGACCAATGGCCTGAGTCTGCTGCTGCATCTCCATATTCAACCGTTCCTGTTCGGCGGCTTCAGTTCGCGGTCTGATCACGAGAACGCCATCTTCCATTTGCCCCACCAGCCCGCGCTGCTGGTAAATTGACTGCAAAATCTCAGAGGCAGGCACATCACGCATGACAATCGTGATGTTGCCCTTGATCGAATCACTCACGACAACGTTCCACCCTAGCTCCCGCCCCAGTAAACCCAGAACCTGCCTGACATCCGCATTCTGGATGTCGATACTGACGCGTGGCGAACCGTTCAACTTGCCATTTTTCTCTCGCTCTTTGCGGTCTGTCGCCGTAGGGATTCCACCGACTGTAGTCGAAGGCTCTGCGAACACCGATGTCACAATCGCGGGTGCCATACCGCCTGCGACCAGGCTGATCAACACACCCTGGGCCCAAGACTTTTTCAACCAATTTCCCGCCATATAACGCTCCAATCTGCGAAATTTATAAAGGCCTTAATAACCAGTGCGGTCCTTGATCCTCTGAACTCAGCAGCAACCCACTTTCCTGGATCTCCATCACTACACTGGCCAGTTCACCAATGCGATCCCCTTTGCGGACGGTTCTGTACTGCGAACCAGATCTAACAATGGCCAACCGCTCTTGATTGCCGCCGGTCAGGAAACCCATGATCACCAGCGCAGACTCTGCTGATTCAGGGAAAATCACTCCGCCTTGCCCTGTACCTGCTTTAACTCCTCGTGCCGCCGAGAGCCGCTCCGGCGAAAATGGATCCTGCGCCTTCCCGGTATAAATAGCAGGGGGTGTATCGATAATTTCCGGAACCGGGGGAAGGGTCGACTTCATGAGCTGGACATCCTGTTTGGCGACCCAGGTTTGCGCACGATCCGATGCCAATTCAGTACAGCCGCCAGTCCCATTCAAAAGAGCAGCGGACACAATCCAGAACAGAAAGTTAACGCGCCGCATGCGCACCTCCTGCCTCTGGCTTCAACACCTGAATGCCCTTTGTCGGATCACCCCGATAGGCTTTCATACGGGCACTCAACGTCAGCTTTCCGGGAACCGTCAACGACGTCTCGATCTTCAGGTCTACTGTAATCAGATGCTGCAACTTTGATATGCCCTCAAGGAATCTTCCGATCGCATCAAAGGTTCCTGTCAAATTAACCATAACCGGATGCACCACATAAGCATCACCCTGAATTTCTGGCTCCGGGCTATAGCTCTGAAGTTGCATACCACTCTCGCGTGCAACGCGACCAATCTGCTCCAGCACCTGGACGCTTTCGAGCTCCCCGGGAATCAGCGCCAGCAACTGACCGAATCGCTCCTCTAGCAAAGCCACTCTTTCGCGCCGGGCATCGAGCACAGCGACTTCGGAGGCTATTTTCAGGTACCGGACCTCCTGAAGGCGTGCCTCTTGTTGCTGATGTCGCAACGACTGCAAAGAAGTCGCCCAGACAGTCAATCCCATTCCTAGCAAGATCGATACGAATACAAGCCCCAAGACTATGCTTCGTAACCCTATGGGCCAGGTTCGAACATCTTGCACGATCACATGACGAGCGGATCCTGTTTCAACAAGCCATTGTCTGATCTGACCAGCCATATCGCCCAGATCCATCGCCAACCACTGACTCATACGCCCTTGCCACTTACGTGAATTACGCCCGCCCGGCCCCTTCCTTCGCAGAGTCTGACTTAGCTGTTGAATTCTCGCCCGAAGCGACGCTAAAGCAACAAAATGTTTCACCTTGCCGCCTCCGATCCCGCCTGGGTTAATGGCTCTCCCCCGGCATGACTCACCGCGCCTGCAAATGTAAACTGAAATGGGGCAGTGCTTTCCGGTTCGGCTGCACGGATATCGCCTAATGTCATCTGCTTCAGGTATCGTGATTGTGCAAGAAGCTCAAAGAAACGGGCAATACTTCCTGCATCAACCGCCCGGCCCTCTACCACAAACTGCTCGCCATTCTCTTCCAGACGCGTCAGGTAAACGTCTCTGGGCAGCGCATCGATCAGGTGGTTCAGAATAAGTATGCTGGTGGAGCGTCGCGAGTCCAAAGTTTCAATCAAATGTTGCCGTTTCAGCATTCGTTGATACTCCGACTCAAGTCGACGCGATGTTTCAAACTCCAAACTCAGTGCGTCAATTTCCGCCAGTATCGTTTTTGTAAACCGAACCTCACCTTCTTTCTGTATGTCGATCAGCACATCGACAAAACCACCCACTAGGACTGCAGCAGCGCTCGCAACCGTCACTTGGCGGGTAAAGATCCGCCACGCACGATTTCGGGCCATTTGCCGGTGTGGCAATAGGTTAAAACGTTGGCCGCTCATGAAAGGCTGCGCAAAGCCATGCCCAGCGCGACGAGCAGCGCCTCATCAGGCGGCATTAGTTCATCGTCCTGGTTTTGAATAGTTTCTTGTGCTGAGAAGAACGCTGCTGGACAGAGTCTGGCATCGATGGCGGACAGCAATGATTGGTCCAGTTCTGTCGATTTCCCCGTGATATACAAAAATGTCAGTCGTTCAGGAAGCCCAATCCGGCTCATACGACAACGCAGCCAGGCATTCGCCAATTGGTCAGTGAGATTTTCTGAGATCAAGGAACCTTGTTCGGAACTCCTGAGTGGATAAGCGTCCAGATCGGTTTCGCCGAGACAAATCACCAGACGCAAGGATCTCTCTGTGAGAAGAATCCCGAACGGATAGGAAGAGCTTAACTTGTTGCCTGGCCTCCCCAGATGGGTCACCGCATCGTGAATTGCCTGAATATCCCGATCGACCACCCAGACCGGAACACGAACCTCCTCTGAATTTGCCTCGATTTCGTCAACCCGCTCTCGACGACAGAATGCCATCCTCACATTCTGATTACTCGGAGCTCCCGATAATTCCCGGGTGAAATCCAGACAAATCTCTTCCGGAGGTACCGGAAGATTGGACACGGCTTCAACAATCGCAACTTGCTCAAGCTGTGCATCGGTAAGGCTCGATGGCGCACTGATCGTTCGCAAAAACACATCATCCGAGGGAAGTGCAACCGATAGCGACATTTGGCGGCGGCCGACCCCCGTCAATATTTCCAAGCGGGCTAGCGACGCCTCCCACAATGGCAGCTCCGAATCCCTCGTTTCGGGCTGATAAACAACCATGGGGACCATTTCGTCTGAATAGCTGGAAAGACAGACGCCCAGAGGTCCGCTGTATACACCGACCATTCTGGGCGCTTCCCCCTTTAGCCATCGAACAAAACGATTGCGCATAGACCCAATCCAATAAAGTGATGAGTTTATCCGTTATCTGGCTAATTTTTACACACAGGAATTTGTTTATTAATTGAGATATACCATCAGCGCTCGTCCCAAGTCGTCGGGCGTGAGCAAATTAGCGCGCCAAAGAAAAAGCCCGCCGAAGCGGGCCTTTTCTGTGCAACGAAACGCGATTACTTGCGCTTGTTCACGGCATCCTTGAATGCCTTGCCAGCCGAGAACTTAACAGTCTTGGCGGCCGGGATCTTGATGGTTTCGCCAGTCTGCGGGTTGCGACCGGTGCGGGCAGCACGCTTGCCGCTCGAGAACGAACCGAAGCCAACCAGGCTAACCGAGTCACCCTTGGTCACGGCCTTAACAACAGCAGCGATGGTGGCGTCGAGAGCAGCTTGTGCAGCGGCCTTGCTCAGCTTAGCGTCTTTGGCGATTACTTCAATCAGTTCAGCTTTGTTCATATTGGATGTCTCCCAAGTTTAGAAAAAAATCGGTGGAACCAGCTGTGGGTGCGGATTCCGTGCAGCCATTATGCACTGACTTTTTACGAGTTTTACACGTCCGCACAGAAATTTTTTTACTTTCAGACTGACGCAGGGCTTACTACAGGCGGGTTTCAACATGGTGCACTGAGAAAAACCTGCACCAATCGGGCCCCCGTTTTACCCGGAAATACTTTGAAAGTCTTGCCGCACCAATGGATTAACGCTGGTTGCTCAAGGCGAATCTGCTTGCGCACCTGCATCATGACGGGGCCGACAGCCCACCGTTGGAAAGACACGACAGACGTTCTGCCAAAGCGATTCCCGCAACGATCCCACCTCAATCTGCCTCAGGCTGGCCAGGCATTCAGCGATACGCGGCAGCTCAGACGATTGATTACGCTGCCGCCTCAACCAGCTCGGTGGCATGTCCGGTGCATCGGTTTCCAGTACAAGATTCTCCATGGGCAGCTCCCGTGCCAGTTGATGGATCCTGGTTGAACCGTTGTAGGTCAGTGTGCCGCCAAAGCCCAGCAGAAATCCCATGTCTACCAGCTGCAGCGCCTGCTGTAGGCTCCCGTTAAAAGCATGCGCAATGCCGCCGCGCAATTGGCGACTGCCGCGGCCTTGAACAGAACGAACTGACTGAATCACGTCTTCAACAGCGTGGCGAACATGTAACAGAACCGGCAGGTCGTATTCTATGGCGAGAGCGAGCTGTGCTTCGAACCATTGTTTCTGGAGCGCAAAATCCGGGGCGCCCGGATATCGATCCAGGCCGATCTCTCCAATTGCAATCGGCTGCTCTCTCACGACCGTGTTAACCAAATGATCCAGATCGCGCGGGGATGCCATATTCACATAGAGTGGATGAATGCCGAAGGCCGGATGCAACGTAGGCCAATCAACCCGCTGCATGGAGGCCGTTGCTAATGCATGAACGTGACCCATGCTCTGCACATCAACGGAAGGATTGAGACAGTGCGTAACACCTGCAGCATAGGCCCGTTGCAGCGCCTCATCCCGATCTGCCTCGAATTCGGCAGCATCCCAATGCACATGGGTGTCCACCCAACCCGAGCGGATTTTCGTCATCGACTGGACTTCAAAAATGGAAAATCAGGCTCAGGTTTTCGACCAGACATAATGTCGGCAAGCGCCAGGCCTGAGCCACACGACATGGTCCATCCCAGCGTCCCATGACCTGTGTTGATGTAGAGGTTGGCATAGCGGCTACGGCCAATCACTGGCACATTCGACGGCGTTGCTGGCCTTAATCCCGCCCAGTATTCCGCTTCACCGGTGGTCACAAGCTGCGGGAATATCTGGCGCGTTCGTTTTACTAGTGCCTCACAACGGACATGATTCAGGCCCAGATCATAGCCATTCATCTCTGCCGTTCCGGCAACACGCAGACGGTTACCCAGCCGAGAAAAAACGAGCTTGCGTCCATCGTCGGTCAGGCTGACCGTAGGCGCACCGTTGTCTCCCTCCGCCAGCGGCAGCGTTGCGGAATAACCCTTGGCGGGATAGATCGGCAACCTGATGCCTAGGGGTATGAGGAGCGCATTACTGAAACTGCCACAGGCAATCACGTAGGCATCGGCTTTAAAACGCTCCCCATCAAGACGCTCGGCATAGGACACCTTGTCGTCATGGGCAACCAATCGAGTTACCGGCACCCCGAACTGGAAGCAAACACCATTTTGCGCTGCCAACGTGGCCAGATTCTGCGTAAAGCGGTGGGCGTCGCCAGATTCATCCGAAGGTGTGTAGTGGCCGCCGACGATCATTGGCGCCGCATGGGCCAGTGCCGGTTCGATCCTGACACATTCTGCCGTATCGACCGGGCGACGATCCAACCCGAACTCCCGCATCAGGTTGGCAGCCATACTCGCACCCTCATATTCCCGCGCATCGGTGTAGAAGTGGAGAATTCCTCGTGTCAGCTGATCGTACTCCATGCCAGTTTGCGCACGCAGTGCGCGTAGGCAATTCCGGCTATAACTGGCCAGCCGGACAATCGCGGCCATATTCTTCCGCATGCGATCTGCAGGGCACTCACGCAGGAACTGCAATCCCCAGCGCAACAGTTGGGGGTCCAAACGCATACGAAACAGCAGCGGTGCATCTTCCTGTCCAATCCACCCGAGAATCTTGCGGATCGCCTTGGGGTTTGCCCAGGGCTCGGCGTGCGACACGGATATCTGACCACCGTTGGCAAAGCTGGTCTCCCGTCCTGGCTCGGATTGGCGATCCAATACCGTCACTTCGTGACCTGCCTGTGAGAGGTACCAGGCACTGGCGGTACCAACAACGCCCGCTCCGATCACCAGAACTTTCATGGTGTCTTTATGCTTTCTCGTCGGCCTCACGCATACGCGAGATTCTCGACACCTCGGGAATATGACGCACGTTCCGCATCACTGTGGCCAGATGCTTGCGGTCTCTGACCTGCAGCGTAAAGAATAATGTCGTGTACATTCCCCCGGCATCATCCATGCTGATGTGCACAATGTTCGAATCTGCTTCTGCAATGGCGCCCGATATCTTGGCCAGTACACCACGCTGGTTGCGAATTTCAACCCTAACGCGGACATCAAACTGACCCTCCACTTCGGGCGCCCATTCCACATCTACCCATTTCTGGGTTGCGTGCCCGAGTTGTCGACGAATCTTGAGGCAATCGTGCGTATGCACGACCAGACCCCGTTGGCTATCCAGCAGACCCACAATCGGGTCGCCCGGAATCGGCTGGCAGCAGGGAGACATCAGTACGGCCATACCATCCGCACCGTTAATCATGACCGGTGCGCCATCGGCTGCAGGCAATACACTGGCCGGGTCCAGACCCAGTAGCGCTACAGCCACATCAGTGGCCGGACGCTGCCCAGTACCGATCTGGCTGAGGATCTGACCCTCGGCTTGTGCACCAGACTGCGACAGCATGCGTCCCCACCCGGCCTGGGGGACATCCTGGAGGCGCTGCCCATAACGCGCCAGCTCGCTGGTCAGCAGGCGCTTACCAAGCGCCGCGGACGAGTCGTCATGCGCCGCTCTGAGGAAATGACGGATTTTGCTTCGCGCACGACCGGAACGCACAAACTTGAGCCAGCCCGGATTCGGATTGGGGATCACCGCAGTAATGATTTCAACCTGGTCACCATTCTGGAGCTCCGTCCTGAGGGGCGCAAAATCACGGTTAATCCGTGCGGCAACGCAGCGGTTACCAATATCCGTATGGACGGCATACGCAAAGTCGACGGCCGTCGAGCCACGGGGAAGGGTCAGGATCTTGCCATTCGGTGTAAAGACAAAGACTTCGTCTGGGAAAAGATCGACCTTAGCGTGTTCATAAAACTCCGATGAGTCACCACTCACCGACTGCATCTCCACCAGGGATTCCAGCCACTGGGTAGTCTTGGCATGCAGGTCATCAGAGAACTTGCCGTTCTCCTTATAAAGCCAGTGCGATGCCACACCTTCTTGCGCCAACCGGTGCTGGTCTCGTGTTCGGATCTGGATCTCGATAGGCGTCCCGTACGGTCCGATCAGTGTGGTGTGCAAAGACTGGTAGCCATTCACCTTAGGAATGGCTAGATAGTCCTTAAATTTACCGGGCAACGGCTTATAGAGCGCATGCAGGGCACCCAATGCCAGATAGCAGTCTGCTTCTGTCTCGACGATGATCCGGAAGCCATATATATCAAGCACCTGCGAGAACGACAGATGCTTTTCGATCATCTTGCGGTAAATGGAATAGAGGGTCTTCTGCCGACCGAAGACATCCGCCTTAACACCAGATTGGATCAACTTCTCGGAAAGGCTGTTGAGAATCTTCTGAACCAGTTCCTTGCGGTTCCCTCGTACCGATTTAACCGTGCGTGCCAGCACCTCGTAGCGGTTCGGGTAAATGCTCTTGAATGCCAGATCCTGTAGTTCTCGGAAGAGGGTATTCAGGCCCAAACGGTTAGCAATGGGCGCATAGATCTCGAGTGTTTCCCGAGCGATGCGCCGGCGCTTGTCGGGCCGCATTGAGCCCAGCGTCTGCATGTTGTGAAGACGATCCGTGAGCTTGATCAGAATGACGCGGATGTCGCGCGCCATCGCGAGAAGCATCTTGCGGAAATTCTCTGCCTGGGCTTCGTGCTGACTGGCAAATTCAAGGCGATCAAGCTTGGACAAGCCCTCGACCAGGTCAGCAACCGGTTTGCCAAAACGATTGGCCAACTCTTCCTGGCTGACCCCGGTATCTTCAATCGTGTCATGGAGCAAGGCGGCCATGATAGCCACGGCATCCATTTTCCACTCAGCCAGGGCACCCGCAACCGCCAGCGGGTGCGTAATGTAGGCCTCGCCGGAAATGCGCTTCTGGCTGCGGTGACAGCGTTCGCTAAAAACGAACGCTTCTTCCACCCGTGCTAGATCGGCAGCGGGAAGATAATCCAGACTATCGATAAAAACCCGGTACGCCGGGTCATCCGGCCCGATGGCCGGTGTGTGATCAACGGAGGTCGTGTTTTCGACCGGTGCGCGGGCTTCCGTGTTCATGGTGAGCGCCTATACCGGTCCGACGCATCTGACAGCGATCAGGCCTGCGGACGGTTCAGCACTTCCGTGCCCACCAGACCCTCACCAATTTCACGCAGGGCGATGACGGTCGGCTTATCCATGTCTGCTTCGACATGAGGTGTGGCGCCATTAGCCAGCTGACGGGCACGGTAGGTTGCCGCCAGGGTCATCTGGAAGCGGTTCGGGATTCTCTGCAGGCAGTCTTCAACCGTAATACGGGCCATGATATGTCTTCCTTCTAAATGCGTTCGATATACGAAGCCATCAATGCCTCGGCGCGCTGCCTCTGATTTTCGAGACGCACACGGGCGGCCGCAAAAACGGCCAGCAACTCGGCAAGGGCTTCATCCAGGTTGTCGTTGATTATAACGTAGGGGAACTCGTCCAGATGCTGCAATTCCTCCCGGGCATTAGCGACACGCCGGGCAATCACCTCGGCAGAATCCTGCCCGCGCCCCTGTAATCGGGCTTCCAACGCGTCAAATGATGGAGGCACAATAAATACACCCACCGACTCCGGGTAAATCGCACGCACCTGCCGGGCGCCCTGCCAGTCAATTTCCAGAATAACGTCCCGGTCCTCGCTCAATAGTGCTTCGATGCCGCGCCGACCTGTCCCGTAAAAATTGCCATGGACCTCGGCCGATTCAAGAAACTCACCGGCCGCCTGCAGGGTCTTGAAGGCCTCAACCGAAACGAAGTGGTAATGCACGCCATCGACTTCGCCAGGGCGTGGTGCCCGGGTCGTGGTCGATACCGACAGCGCCAGACGGGAATCACGCTCCAGCGCCATTCGGGTCAGCGTTGTTTTGCCGGCACCCGACGGCGCCGCAATAACAAATAAGCTGCCGGGGCCGGCCTGGCATCTGGCGTTTGCAACCAAGGAAGAGGGTATGTTTTGTGTCATGGTCGTCAGGCCGATCAATAAGTCATTCGATATTCTGCACTTGTTCGCGAATCTGTTCGATGAGCAGCTTCAGCTCCATGGCAATTGCCGACACCTCGGCGCTGACCGACTTGGAACCCAGCGTATTGGCTTCGCGGTTCAGTTCCTGCATCAGAAAATCCAGCCGCTTACCAGCAGGGCCAGTGGCACGCACCACGCGATCCACCTCCTCCAGATGAACCTTTAGTCGGCCGAGCTCCTCGGCCACATCGGTTCGTACCGCATAGAGCGTCAGCTCCTGACGAATACGCTCATCATCCGCGCCGCCTACCACCTCCACTAGCCGGGCGCGGGCCTTGTCGGTGAAGGCCTGCTGCGCCGCCGGGATCAACGGTTCGGCACGGGCCACCAGCTCGCGCATGGCCACAGTCCTGGCCATCACCAGTTCAGCCAAGCGCGCGCCCTCGCGGCGTCGCACCTCTTTGAGTTCGCGAACCGCTTCCAACGCCATCGCCTGAAATTCCAGCAGCAGTGCCGGCCAGTCAAGCTCGGCTGAACGCACTACACCGGGCCAGCGCAAGATATCCGCCGTACTTAATCCGCGCCCCTCGGGGAAAACGGTTTGCACCTCGAAGGCTAGCTCCTGTAATCGCTGCAGGCGATCCCGGTCCAGGGTTTCCCCCGTCTGCCCCAGCGCCAGAGACCAGCCGGCACGGCATTCGACCTTGCCCCGTGCCAGTTCCTTGCCTAGCAGTTCGCGTAGTGGCATTTCTAGCGAGCGCAGCTCCTCGGGCAAACGAAACGCCAGATCCAGAAAACGTGAGTTAACGCTCTTGATCTCGAAACTAAGGGTGCCACCGGCCACGCCCCCGGTAATGGGTCGGGTCAGGTTGGCAAAGCCGGTCATGCTGGCAATCATGGGGCGTCCTGAATAAGATGGGAAGTCGTACAATGCCCGAGTTTAAACGATAGGAGCCCTCATGCGCCCGAGTCAGCGTCAACCCGGCGAACTGCGCCCGCTTTCCATTACCCGTGGCTATACCATCCACGCTGAAGGCTCCGTCCTGATCCAGGTCGGTCAGACCCGTGTCCTGTGTACAGCCAGTGTTGAAACGAACCTACCCCCTTGGCTGCGTGGCAAGGGTCAGGGCTGGGTTACAGCCGAATACGGCATGCTGCCGCGAGCAACCCATACCCGAACCTCTCGCGAGGCCGCCAAGGGTAAACAGACGGGGCGAACGCAGGAGATCCAGCGACTGATCGGCCGCAGCCTGCGCGCTGTAACCGATCTCGTTGCGCTCGGCGAGCGCCAGATCACCCTGGACTGCGACGTACTCCAGGCTGATGGGGGTACCCGTTGTGCGGCTATTACCGGCGCCTGGGTGGCGCTGTATGAAGCCTGTGCCCGCCTCGTCGAGAGCGGCGCACTTCCCGCCAACCCGGTGCGCGACCATGTTGCCGCTATTTCAGTGGGCATTGTCGATGGCCAGGCCGTTCTTGATCTCGACTATGCCGAAGACTCGGGCTGCGATACCGACATGAATGTGATCATGACGGGGGCTGGTGGCATCGTCGAAATTCAGGGAACTGCCGAAGGCACACCCTTTACACGGGACGAGCTCAACGCACTGGTTGATCTGGCAGAAGCCGGCATTAACAACCTGGTCGCCGCGCAGAAACAGGCCGTTAAAGTGAACGCATGAAGCAATTGGTCCTTGCCTCCAACAATGCCAAGAAGCTTAATGAGCTCCGTGCATTATTGATGCCGCTCGGTTTCGATCTGGTGACTCAGGGCAGCCTCGGCATCCCTGAGGCCGATGAGCCCTTTTCTACTTTTGTGGAAAATGCGCTGGCCAAAGCGCGTCATGCGGCTCAGCTCAGCGGCTTGCCAGCCCTAGCCGATGACTCTGGCCTCTGTGTGCGGGCGCTCGGTGGTGCACCGGGGGTGCTTTCGGCCCGCTTTGCCGGCGACCCCAAATCGGATGACCGTAATAACAGGCTCCTACTGGAAAAACTCAAGGACGAGGCCGACCGTGCCGCTCATTTTGTCAGCTTGTTGGTTCTGGTGCGCCATGCCGATGATCCGCAACCCATCATCGCCGAGGGCAATTGGCACGGCGAAATTCTACAAGCCCCGCAAGGGGAACACGGTTTTGGGTACGACCCCCTGTTCTGGGTCCCCGATGCCGGATTATCTGCAGCCGAGATGAGTGCCGAAGCAAAAAACCAATGCTCGCATCGCGCCCTTGCCATGCAACAACTCATCGCCCGCCTGGGCAGCCTCTAAGCATTGCCGCGATGCCCGTGGCCCAACCTATCACACTGGTTCCCAGCAGCCTCGGGCGCACATCCCAGGCGAGCAGCCTGACCCTGCCGACCCCGACATTTACCCAGGCACTCCCGTTGTCACTTTATGTGCATGTACCCTGGTGCGTGCGCAAATGCCCGTATTGCGATTTCAACTCGCACACGGTACCGGATACGTTACCTGAAGCCCCTTTTATTGATGCGCTGCTCGAAGATCTGACCCTCGCACTGCCGGACATCTGGGGGCGACGCGTCGACACGATCTTTTTTGGGGGTGGCACCCCCAGCCTGTTATCACCCGACGCCATTGATCGCCTGCTCACCGGGTTCCGGACGCTACTGCCGCTCAACCCCGAAGCAGAAATCACTCTCGAGGCCAACCCGGGCACAGTCGATGCCGCACGATTTACCGGTTTTCGTGACGCAGGCATCAATCGCCTGTCTCTAGGCATTCAGAGTTTTGATGATCGGGCACTTCAAGCCCTGGGCCGCATTCACAATCGGGCACAGGCCATCGCAGCGATCGAAGCCGCAGCGCGGACCTTTAATACCTTTAATCTGGATCTCATGGTCGGGCTGCCGGACCAGACGGCTGATGCCGCGTTGGCTGATGTTTTAGAGGCACTTGCCTTCGCGCCTACCCACTTTTCCTGTTATCAGCTCACGCTGGAACCGCATACGGCCTTCGCCGCGCACCCCCCCGCAGGACTACCCGATGACGATACCTGTGCCGAAATCCAGGATCGACTCGAAGCCCACCTCGCTGAAGCGGGCTATCACCATTACGAAACCTCAGCCTTTGCACGCCCCGGCCATGAATGTCGTCACAACCTGAACTATTGGTCTTTTGGCGACTATCTCGGAATCGGCCCGGGTGCCCACGGCAAACTGACGAGTCATGAAGGTGTCAGACGGAGCATGCGCCACAAATTACCCAAGCGTTATCTCGAAGCAGCAGGCACAGGTTCCTTCATGCAGACCGACGAGACGATTCCAGCGGCCGATCTAGTTGGCGAGTTCATGATGAATGCCCTTCGTCTCAACGACGGCTTTACCATCGATCTCTTCGAGCGCCACACTGGCCTGCCCTGGATCATCGTCAGTCCACGGGTCGATCGTGCCTTGAAGGACGGCTTTCTTGAATGGGTCACGCCGGGTCAGCATCTACGCCCAACCTTGCAAGGGCGACGCTTCCTGAACGTCCTGCTGCAGCGCTTTCTTTAACCGTTTTAAATCAACATTGACTCAACGTTGTTCTCTAAGCGGCTTTACGGCGAAACACCAGATCCCAGACGCCGTGGCCCAGCTTTAACCCACGATTCTCGAATTTAGTGAGCGGTCGATAAGCGGGGCGCGGCGCATAATCTGCGGCGGTGTTCTCCAGGGCCGGCTCGGCACTCAGCACCTCAAGCATTTGCTCGGCGTAATTTTCCCAGTCGGTCGCGCAGTGAATGGTGCCACCGGACTTTAAACGCGTCACCAGCTTGCGAACAAATTCTGGTTGGATGAGTCGGCGCTTATGGTGGCGCGCCTTATGCCAGGGGTCCGGAAAAAAAATCAGAATACCATCCAGTGACTCATCGGCAATCATCTGTTCCACCACATCAACCGCATCGTGGGTCATCAAACGCAGGTTGGTTAGGCCGTCCTGTTCAATCAGTTTTAGGAGGTTACCGACACCGGGGCGGTGCACTTCAATGCCGAGATAATCCTGTTGCGGATGAGCACGTGCAATTTCTGCCGTAGCCCCCCCCATGCCGAACCCGATTTCGAGAAACCGGGGGGCCTGGCGACCAAAGATCTGATCCCAATCAACCTGAGTGGGCACAAAGTCCACGCCCCAACGTGGCCAGCCCTCCCGGATGGCTGCCTGCTGCCCCTCGGTCAAACGCCCCTCACGTCGGACAAAGCTTCGGATTCGGCGCAAATGGGCCGGTAGGTCACTCAGTACCGGATTGCTGTTTTGAGTCATCTGGAGGGTTCTCATTCTCGGATGGCGGATTCTTTGGCGCAGGGACAGAGCGTTTCGGCTTGAGGTAATCTGGCTCACTGACTTCCTGCAGCACAGCCTGATAGCGGGCCGCAAGATTCATGCTCGGCAAAGCCAGTGTCTCGGGAAGACTTTCACAAGCCTCGGTCAAGGCGGCACCATCAAGATCCAGCGTTGTCTTCAGGTACATCCGCTCCGCCACCTGCTTCTGCAATTGCAACGCATCGGCATCCTGGGGCATCCGGTAGTAGACCGCCAGCTTTTGCGTCATCTTCTGGAGCAATGCCCCATTGCTCTGGTGCCAGTTTTCGAAACTTGCATTGGCAGCCGGCACATCAACACAAGCGGCGCCGAGGAGTGTCACGGCGTTTCCTACCCCGAAAGTGCGTTGCATGGCCAGCACCTCGGGTTGATCAAAGGCATACGCATGATGACGCCCACGGATCGCACCCGACGATGCGCAACCCACCAGCAGGAATGCCAGCGCAATGGAATACAGGCGATGCATTGCCGGTTGGCGTTAATTACGGCCAATCAGACCCGTGGTCGGGGAACTCGGATCGGCACTGTAGAACTTGCGCGGCATCCGCCCGGCCAGGTAGGCAGCACGACCGGATTCAACCGCCATCTTCATCGCTGTCGCCATCAGCACCGGGTCCTGTGCATGGGCAATTGCCGTGTTCATCAGCACCCCTGCGCAGCCCAGCTCCATCGCAATCGTGGCGTCTGATGCCGTACCGACACCGGCATCCACGATCACCGGGACCTTAGCCTGATCCAAAATCAGCCGAAGATTCCAGGGATTCAGAATTCCCATGCCAGAACCGATTAGCGAGGCCAGCGGCATGATGGCGACGCAGCCAATCTCTTCCAGCATCTTCGCCTGAATCGGATCATCCGAGCAGTACACCATCACCTCAAAACCTTCTTGGACAAGTGTCTCGGCAGCTTTCAGTGTTTCCGGCATATTCGGAAAAAGGCTGGTCTGATCTCCTAATACTTCCAGCTTGCATAGCGGGTGCCCATCAAGCAGCTCCCGTGCCAGACGGAGCGTTCGGATGGCATCAACCGCCGTATAGCAACCCGCGGTATTCGGCAGAATGGTGTAGCGGTCCGGGGGAATCACATCCAACAGATTCGGGGCGCCCGCATCCTGCCCAATATTGGTGCGCCGGATCGCCACGGTGACGATCTCGGCACCCGAGGCCTCAATCGCCTTGCCAGTCTCGGCAAAATCCTTGTACTTGCCCGTGCCAACCAGCAGGCGTGAACGGTAAATCTTGCTGCCGATCTTAACGGCGTTTATGGAATCCTGGGAGTGCACGCTCAACCTCCGCCAACGGCGACAACAATTTCGATCTGGTCCCCGTCGGTCAGAACGGCACTGGGGTGCTGGCTACGCGGCACGATCTCGCCATTGCGCTCCACGGCAACCCGCCGGCCGGTTAGCGCCAATTGCTCCAGCACGGCCGTGACGGTCGTACCGGCCGGACATTCGTGCACCTTGCCATTGACGATCAGCTTCATGGGAAATGGATTCTGTCTGGAGCGGGCGAAGGGA